>JAGUYV010000316.1 GCA_020061125.1 bacterium
ATGCGGCGCGGGCGGCTGCGTGATCATCAGCCCCAGCGCCCCGCGCTCCACGGCCTCGTGGAAGTTGCGGAACGCGCCCGGATCATTCAGTTCCTTGAGCGTGATTTGATCCGCCAGAATCAGAACCATTTTACGCGGCGCGGCGTGCGCGGTCCGCGCCAACGGCGCGCACAGCGCAGCCGCCGCAAGCAGAAAAACGAGCACTCGATGAAATCGTGGCATTGTTGGAACCATACTCCCCGGAATGCCGGCCCGGCCGCGCGCGCATGCAGCGCGCCGGGAACCTGGGCGCGGCGTCTTTAACATCAGTATCCGTTCATGGATCCGTGAAATTCCGATGTCGTGGAAAAAGCGGTGTGCGCAGACGCATCACCGGCCATCGCGATTTGGCGGGGCCTCCCCGCCGCGGCGGGGCCACAGCGCGGCCCGCAGCGGTGCTATGCCCGCACACGGCACGAGCACGCCCGTCAGAAAAAGCAGGAAGCCCTGGAAATACGCGCCCCAGCCCGAGGGCGCGCCGCCGAATTGAATGGACCAGAACCGTGCCACGCCAGCGCCCAGCAAGGCCAGCCCAACCCCCAGGCAGATTATGTTCACGGGCGTGAACAACGGCGGCAACGGCGCGCGCGGCGGCGCCGGGGACGCCTGTTTCTGTTGCTGGGCCGCATTCGCCGCCGAAACCGGGGACGGCTTGTTTGCGCCCGGCGCGGTTCTGCCCTGCGCGGCCTGCTGCTGCTTTCCTGTTTTCTTCTTTTTGGCCATGTGTGTGCGCGTCCTGGCTCCCAAATGTGTTTCCCGGATTATAGCACCCCGCGCGCCGCGGTGTCATCCCGCGCAGCGCGCTGACCGGGCGGATCTTTGCGTTCACGGGCGCGCCTGTAATATAATGCCGTGCAAACACACTGGGCCGGGGAGGAATCGGCGATGAAAAGGAAACTACTGTTGGCGGCAATGGCGCTGTGTGCGCTGTGCGCGTGCGGCGCGCGCGCGGCGGCGCTGGATGTGCACGAATTGAACGGCTCGGATCTGGGCATGGGCGTGGGGGCGCGCAGCATCGCCATGGGCGGCGCGTTCACGGCCCTGGCCGACGACGCTTCGGCCCTGTACTGGAACCCCGCGGGCATTTCACAACTCGAGCGCACCGAGGCCATGATGATGATGGACATCAACCCCGCGCGCTACAGCTACAAGGCGCTTGTGCTGCGCCCCGAAGACTGGAAAGAAAGCCGCGCCAACTGGGCGTTCGGCGTGGCGCGCACCAACCGCCTCAAGTACATCGCGGACGGCGACTGGTCCCAGGGCAACGCCAGCCATCTCATTGATTTGAGCATGATCAATGTGGAGCGCACTTATGTGGGCGGACTGAACAGCCGCACCAACGACTGGCGCTTCACCCTCGCGGGCAACCTGCCCCAGCATCCCAATCTGAAAATCGGCGCCACTTACATTGATTTCAAGTGCGTGACCACATTCTACGCACAGGGCGCGGGCCGCGTCTGCCAGACCGTGGCGTACGACACCATGGACTTCGGGTTTCTGTACCAGGACCGCGAGGACATGCGGTTCGGGATGACCCTGCGCAATCCCCTGGAGCAGACCAAGCCCAAGTATGTGACTCTGGGGGCGGCGTGGTTCCGCGGCCGGAACACTTACACCCTGGACATGGAGCGCATTTTCGGCAATTACAGCAGCGATCTGCGGCAGGTGCGGTTCTGGATGGTGCGCGCGGGCATGGAGCGCGACATGATGAACGGGTGGAAGGTGCGCGGCGGGTTGGTGGTTCCGATCAAGGCGTGGACCTCCACGCTGGGCAATATCCGCGACAATCTGCCCAGCCCGGGTTTCGGCGGCGCCGTGGGCGCGGGCTACACCTGGCGCGACACCACGCTCGATGTGGCCGTGTACGGAGATCCCGGCAAGAGCTATGTGGAGGGCAAGAAGAAATTCGCCACGGTGTTCACCCTGCGCCAGAAGTTTTGAGGCAAGAGCAAAGGCAGGGATTACCACAGAGGCCACAGAGGGCACGGAGAATGCGCCTGCGGCGCTTTTATTCAGCTCAAGAGCTGACACATAAGATTAATTCGGGTGGGGCTTGATGCAAGATGAGGAGCTGAACGAGATCTCCGGCTCGATTATTTCTGCGGCGATGCGCGTTCACACGGCATTGGGTCCAGGTCTGCTGGAAAGCGCGTATCAGGCTTGCCTCAAACATGAACTTGAAGAGCAGGGTTTCCGTGTGGAGTCCGAACTCGCTCTGCCCATCCGCTATGAGAAAATTACACTTGACGCAGGTTACCGGATCGATCTGCTCGTTGATAATCTTGTCATCGTGGAACTCAAGGCCGTCACGGCAATCACTCCGGTTCATGAGGCCCAGTTGCTTTCCTATCTCAAACTGGGCGGCAAACCGCTCGGACTGATTATCAACTTCCATGTCAAACGCCTCAAAGACGGCATCAAGCGCATGAGGATCTGATATTGCCGCAAACCCTCATTTCACACCAATGCGGGCAAAGCCGTTTCCGGGCGTTGGCACCCCGGACGGCATGGGTTCCAGGCGCGCCCTCCGTGTCCCCTGTGGCCTCTGTGGTAATCCCTGCCTTTGCCTTCGCTGTTGCCTTTGACTTTCTTTTTCCCCGCCTGCCCTTTTGTTGTGATACAATACTCTCTCATAGCAATTCCATTAACGCACACGCAACGGGAGGCGCAGCATGAAACGCACGCTCTTTACCGAAGAACACAAAATTTTCCGCGACGCATTCCGCAAGTTCCTGGACAAGGAAGTCACGCCACGCCACGCGGCGTGGGAGGAGCAGGGCTTCGTGCCCAAAGAGGCCTGGCTCAAGGCCGGCGAACAGGGGTTCCTGTGCCCGTGGCTGCCCGAGGAATACGGCGGCAGCGGCGTGGACTTCCTGTACTCGGTCATCGAGATCGAGGAGAACGCGCGCGCGCGCAACCACGGGTTCATGATGAACCTGCACGGCGACATCGTGGTGCCCTACATCGCCAGCTTCGGCAACGAGGAACAGAAGAAGAAGTGGCTGCCCGGTTGCGTGACCGGTGAAACCATCACCGCCGTGGCCATGACCGAACCCGGCGCCGGCTCGGACCTGGCCGGCATCAAGGCCACCGCCGTGCTCGACGGCGACGAGTACATCATCAACGGCCAGAAAACCTTCATCTCCTGCGCGCTCACCTGCGACCTCGTGGTGGTGGCCGTGAAAACCGACCCCAAGGCGCAGCCCGCGTACACGGGCATCTCCCTCATCGTGGTCGAGAAGGACGCGCCCGGCTTCTCACGCGGACAGAAGCTCAAAAAGATGGGCCTGCACGCGCAGGACACGGGCGAGCTGTACTTCGAGGACTGCCGCGTGCCAAAGGGCAACCTCCTGGGCGCGCCGGGCATGGGCTTCATGTTCCTCATGCAGAAGCTGCAGCAGGAGCGCCTAGTGTGCGCCATCGGCGCGCAGGCCGCGGGCGAGATGATCCTCCAGGAGTGCATACAGTACTGCAAGGAGCGCGAGCTGTTCGGCAAACCCCTGGCCAAGTTCCAGAACACGCGCTTCAAACTCGCCGAGATGGCCACCGAACTCGAGGCCGGCCGCTGGTTCATTGACAAGCTCATCGAGGAGCATGTGGCCGGCGCAAACATCATCAAGGAAACCTGCATGAGCAAGTGGTGGCACACCGAGCTGCTCAAGCGCGTGGCCGACGAATGCCTCCAGTTCTACGGCGGCTACGGATACATGCAGGAATACAACATCTGCAAGGACTATGTGGATGTGCGCGTGCAGACCATCTACGCCGGCGCAACCGAGGTCATGAAGGAAATCATCGGCCGCCAGATGGGGCTGTAATCCGGATCCAGGCATGCGCCCGGCAATCAAGAAATTCGTGCTGATTCCTCTGGCCGCGGTTGCGGCTCCGGCCTTGCTCGCCGCCCTGGCCGCACTCGTGTATTTCAAGACCGCTTACTTCCCGGACTGGACCGGCGAGCTGCGCGTCAAGGGCGTTCACGGCGACATCACCATTCTGCGGGACGAGTACGGCATCCCGCACATTTTCGCGCAGTCCGCGCGGGACGCGTTCTTTGCCCAGGGCTTCGTGCAGGCGCGCGACCGCACCCTGCAGCTCGAACTTTACAAACGGTTCACCGCGGGCCGCGTGGCCGAACTCGTGGGCAAGGACATGCTGCCCCTGGACAAGCTCTCGCGCCTGCTGGACTACCGAGGGCAGGCCGAGGAAATCTACCGGAACCTGGACCCGCGCGCGCGGGAAATCATGCGCGCTTATGTGGACGGGATCAACGCGGGCTATGAATCGCTGGGAAGCAACCTGCCCGCCGAATTCCGCGCGTTCGGCATCACGCCCACGCCGTGGGATGTGTACGACCCCCTGGCGTTCTCGCGCCAGGCCACCTGGAACAATTCCAAGGATTACCAGACCGAATATTTACTGATGCGCCTCGCGGAAGAGCTTGGCACGGCCCGCGCGCTGGAGCTTGCTCCATACAGCGCGCCCCTGC
>JAGUYV010000471.1 GCA_020061125.1 bacterium
CGGCAAGGTGTAGCGGAGTATTCTTCTTGTTGTCCAGCACATCGGGATTGGCGCCTCGGTCCAGCAATTCGCGAATGATCTCGCGGCTGCCTTCGAGCACGGCGTAATGCAGCGGAGCCATTCCCGAGGCGTCCATGTGCTCGGTGTCCGCGCCGTATTCCAGAAGCAGACGGGTGACGCCCGGCTGGAAATTGCGCACCGCAAGGTGGAGCGGAGTCTCGTCCTTGTAGTTCCGGGCGTTCACATTGGCGCCGTGCCGGATCAGCAACGCGGCCACATCACGAAAACTGTACCGGGCCGCGAGGTGCAGCGGCGTTTCATTGTCGTAGTTCGTAAGGTCCACACGGTCGCCCGCGGCGATGGCGTCTTCTGCCGCAGTGAGATCGCCGTTGTATGCGGCGTCGTGCAGGGCCGAGCCGTAAATGTCCTGCGCGGCGCCCCGCGAGCACAACGCCAGGGCCAGCGCCAGGATTGCAGAGATTGTTTTTATGTGTTTCATCATGGCGGAACCTCCGTTCGCGCGAATGCGCGTTTCCATGCACAGTCTTCTTGTCATATTATGATAGTTCCTGCTCCATGATTACATTTTAGCACAAGCGAACCATGTGTTCGGGCCTGTGGCTTAATTGCGTTTCCAGCAGTTTCTCGATCGCACCGCGATCAAAACTCGTCGCGAGTTCACCGTGCCGCCCCATTTCCGGCGCGCGGGGTTATAATATGGAAGATTTTTTGAAAGGATCACATCGCATATGCCCGACGCGCATTTCGACAAGCCCCAGCACGAAGAAACGCTCCGCATCCTTCGGGACCTCATCCGAATAGACACCAGCAACCCGCCGGGCAACGAAACCGCCTGCTGCGAATACATACGGGATGCATTCGCCAAAGAGGGGATTGACAGCGAAATCATCGAGGGGCAGGAATCGCGCGGCAGCATCGTGGCGCGGCTCAAGGGCGACGGATCCGCCAAACCCCTCATGCTCACCAGCCACATAGATGTCGTGCCCGCGGACGCTTCCAAATGGAGCGTGGACCCGTTCGGCGCGGAAATCAAGGACGGCAGACTCTGGGGCCGCGGCTCCATTGACACCAAGAACCTCACGGCCGTGGAAATGGCCATCATGCTCGAAATCAAGCGCCGCGGGATCAGGCTCAAGCGCGACCTGATCTTTTCCGCGGTTGCGGACGAGGAACAGGCCGGAACCTGGGGCATGCACTACCTGGTGGAAAACCACTGGGACAAAATCGCGTGCGAATACAGCATCAACGAGGGCGGCGGCGCCAATGTGCCCCTGGACGGCAAGAACTTCTACTTCGTGCAGACCGCGGAAAAAGGCGTGGGCTGGTACCGCATCCGCACCCGCGGCGAGTCAGGCCACGGCTCGGTGCCCAAACCCGACAACGCCCTGGTGCGCATGGGCAAGGCGCTCATGCGCTTGAGCCACCCCATGCCCGTAACCCGCACCCCGGTGGTGGACAAATTCATCACCCGCCTGGCACGCGGACTCAACTTCCCCAAGAACCTGGCCTTCCCCCTGGTGTTCAACCCTGTGCTCTCGCAGACCATTCTCAATGTGATCTCCACCCAGGACAAGCAGACCGCGGACATGATGTCCGCCCTGCTGCGAGACACCATTTCACCCACCATGATCAACGCCGGATACAAGGAAAATGTCATCCCCGAGGTGTGCGAGGCCGTGATTGACTGCCGCATCCTGCCCGGCCAGACCCACGAGCGGTTCATGGCCAAGGTGCAGCGCCTGTCCGGCGTGGATGAAATCGAGATGCTCACCGAGGCCGTGCCCGACCCCACCGACAGCGAACCCGACACCGAGCTGTTCTCCGTAATCGCCAGGAATGTGTCCAAGCACGACCCCACGGGCGTGACCATCCCCTTCATGGTAACGGGCGCAACGGACTCTCGCTTCCTGCGCAAAAAGGGCGTGATCGCATACGGGTTCTGCCCCATGAAAAGCGTGATCCCGCCACAGGAATATGTTCCCACCATGCACGGCGTCAACGAGTTCTTCCCGCTGGACTCGATCCCGTTTTCGTTCGATGTGCTGTGGGACATCGTTGTGGACATGTGTTCCTGAACCGCCGGGACAGCGCCATGCCGCACCCCCTGCTCTACACATTCACAGGACTGGCAAAAAGACTCTGGCTCGGCGTCACGCGGCGCAGGCCCGTGGTCGCGGGCGCGTGCAACATGTGCGGCTGGTGCTGCACGCGCATCAACCTGTCATACCGCAATAAATGGATAACCTCCGAAAAGGAATTTCTTAAGCTCTGCGAACAATACGAAGACTACCGGCGGTTCGAAATCATAGAGCGCACCATGTCCGGGCTGCTGCTTTTCAGATGCCGGTTTCTGGATGAAAACAACCTGTGCGCGGACCACGAAAACCGGCCTGACTACTGCCGGGACTACCCGCACCCCGACCTCGTGTTTCTCGGTGGAAGCCTGCACAGGGAATGCGGCTACCGGATCGAAACGGCGCCGGATTTCCAGCGCATGCTCAAGAAACAGCTCCGCGGCCCACAGAATAGCAAAACCCGCGGACCCGTAATGCGCCGCGGCTCCGGTTCATGATATCGTGATTCCGGGAAACGCGCGCCGCGCGCGGCGGCGCAAACCGCTTCAGCAACCGTACGCCCCGTCCACATTGTATGGGTCCTTGATCCAGCCCACGGTTCCGTTTGAGAGCTTGACCTTGACCCACCAAGCGGCTTCCGGCTCGCTCACGCGCTCGAGCCAGCAGGCTTCCGAGGCGTATTCGTCGCCGCATACATCCAGAAAACTCTGATCCCCGATGTGGCCGTAGTACCAGTATTTGCTCCAACCCTCACCCAGGTACGTAAGCTCATAGATCTGATCACCGGGGTCGGCCTGGGTTCCGGTCCAGGGATCGCTGAACGGCTTCACCACATTGAACCTGCCGGGTTTGACGAACGCGATGCCGGTGACGGCTTCGAACCGCTCACCGGTCTTGATGTTCCCCACGATGCGCGCTTTGTCGTCCGGCTTTTCGCGCACGGTGAACGGCTCCTGGGCAGTCCAGCGCGCGAACGCACAGCACTCGAACGGGCACGCCAGGTCGTCCTTGTAAATCTTCGGCAGCACGGCCGGGGTATAATCCAGTTTCATGGCCGTGATTTCATCGGGAACATTTTCCGCGGGGAACACCTGGACGCGGGACTTCTCGAATCCGTTTGCGCCGAACCTGTACTGCGTGACCATCACATTCGAGGGGCAGCAGCGGGCGTCTTCTTCGGTGAACAGGCCGGTGCGCACGGCGACCACGCCTTTGTCCGGTATCACCGCTGTCATCTCTCCGCTCACGGCGCCGATTTGCACGGGCTTTCCGTGCCGGGCTTCAAAGAGGAACACATCCCGCCACTCGCAGCAGCTTGCTCCGGGCGTGTGCCCAAACAGCGTGACTGCGGCCTGCTCGCCGCCGTTGCCCAGAAAATCGCCGAAATGCACGCTTTCAAATTCATAGGTCATCTCGGGTTTGTCCGTCCCCTCGATGATTTCCGGGGAACGCCACAGCCCGTTTTTGAGGGTGATTTCCTGCTCGTCTGTTTTGTAGGAAAAGTTCTTGAAGTCGGTTTCGTGAAGAACGCCTTGCATTGTCGTGCTTGCGGGGCCGGGTTTCTTTTCCGCACCCCGTCCGGTTTGCGGAGTTCTTGCGCCATTGCATCCCGTGGAAACCGCGGCGGAAAAAGCCAGGGCGAAAAGCAGGCAGCGAAACAGACAGGCGCGTGTGTTGTTCATGGGAACCTCCGGTGGCGGAAGTCTAACGCCGGATAACAAGGCCTATGCGGATGTGTTGCCAAAAAGCCTGCTGTGTCAAATTCTCGGGAATTCCAGGAACTTGTCGTTAGCCAGTGCCTGCATTTTTTCGAGCAGAATGTTGATGTCCTGGGCCTTAAGGTAGAAGTCGTCCGCGCCCGCATCCAGAATTCTGTCACGCTCTTCGTCGTGGCCCGACACGGCGATGACCTTGAGTTCGCGCGTTTCCTCATTGTGCCGCAGTTTGGTGAGGAATTCGTACCCGTCCATGTGCGGCAACCGGATGTCCATGAGGATGAGGTCGGGCGGCTGCTTTCCGATATCCATGAGCGCATCATAGCCGTTCTGGAAGGTTTTGATGTCGAAAGTTTCGCGGTGGTTTTTGAAGCACTTGCGCACGAGGTTTAAGAACCCCGGCTCGTCGTCTATGGCCACGACCGTGTACCGCGACATCTGGAGCTGGGTTGGCACGGGAATGTCGTTCTCGCGCAGCACTTTGATGAGATCCTTGATGCGGATGCGGTAGTGCCCGCCCAGAGTTTTGAATGCGGGCATCTTCCCGTCCCGCACCCAGTTCTTGAGCGTGTTGACATGAAAGCCAAGCAGTTTTGCTGCTTCTGTTGTAGTAAGAGTATCCTTCATTGAAGTGCTCCCCTAGCCATGCATAGTAAGATGTTATTTTATCACTTTTGTCGTTTTAATCAACAACACAAAAAATTAAACGAGGCAGCTTTCTGTTCAATATACGCATACATTACAGATTTAAATCAATAAAATCAACAAAAAATTCGGCGCTCATGGCGCCGCGCCGAGAACGCCTTTTGCGGCTGCGGCTACATGCAGTCGCACAAATTCCATGCATCCATATTTTTATGGTTTTATTGTCATAAATCCCTCTATTCCTTGAGGTTGCGTTTATCTGCGGTTGCTTTCATAATTCATAAGAGGAAGTGCAAAAAAATACACTGCCGGTTAAGTCAATCCCCGGACGGGCTTTGAAACGGCTTGTTATGCTATTATCCGCGCGCGTGCGCAATGTAAACCTTCTTATCTCCGCACTGGCTGCGTGTCTTGCGTTGCACGCGGGCTTTTGCGCGCGCGTTCGAGCCGCGGAATCCGTGCCATCCGTGGCCGTCATTTCCCACATCACCGGCCTCAATGCTTCGGACAGGGCCATGACCCGCGGACTGAACACGATCCTGACATTCAAGCTGGAGTCCGCGCCGGGTGTGCGGGTTGTGCCGGACACCGAAATTGACGCCGCAGGCAACACCGTGGATACGGCCGGAATCTGGGCGGCTTCGGACAAAGCCGTGCGCCTCACCGCGGATGCGCTTGCGGCCGACATGCTCATTCTGGGACGCCACAGAACCAGGAACGGAACCGTGGCCGCGGAGTTCAAGGTCTGCACCGCGGGCGGCAAAGTGTCGTGCCGCACCGTGGCCGAGAGCGCCGCCGCAAACAGCGCTTCGGCCATGCAGAAGAACATAACCGCAGCCGCGGCCGGCGCCGTGGATCAGGATCTCGCAAAAGCGGTCCGGGGCATGCCCTTCACCAACAGCAGCCGCGCGCTGGACGCCTTTTTCCAGGGCGTGGACCTGCTCGCGCGCGGCAAAAGCGCGGATGCTTTCAAGTCCCTGCAAAAGGCCAGCGCCGCGGACGCCGCGTTCCGCGACCTGTGGTACTTCATGGGCAAGTACTACGCTTCGCGCGAATTCAACTACGACAAAGCCATCAGTTACCTCAACAAAACGATCACGCGGTACCCCAAGGATCCCGCGGCGCATTTCTGGCTCGGATTTGCGTATTATCTGCAGGGCGCGACCATGCCCGCAATCCGCGCGTTCGAGACCACGGTCAGCCTCAAGCCCGCGGCCTACGACGCTTATGTTTACCTGGCCATGCTCAACAAGGATCTGGGCGAATACCAGAAAGTGGAAACCTATTATCGCAGGGCGCTGGAGTACACGCCCGGCAACGCGGCGGCGTGGTACAACCTGGCGGGGATCCAGGCGCAGATGAACAAGCCCCAGGACGCAGTGGCGTCCCTGCGCCGGGCGCTCACTTTGAACTGCGGTGTGTTTCTGGACATCGCTCGCACGGATGGGGATTTCGCGCGCATCAGAAAAAACGCCGCCTTCGCAAATCTGCTCCAGGAATTTTCAAAGAAGTGCGGAAAGAAATAGGGCGGGTCGAAAATGGCGCTAAATGGAAACAACCCACTGGTCCCGCGGGCCGCGCGCGCACTGGCCGCCGCAGCGCTGCTTGCGCTGTGCGTGTCGTGCGCCGCACACAAATCCGCGCCAC
>JAGUYV010000025.1 GCA_020061125.1 bacterium
AACCGCGAGCAGCTCATCGCCCGCCTCCGGCGCCGGGATGTTGTAGGTGTCGTAAAAATACGACTTGGCCGCGGGAAGCCCCAGATCCTTCACCAGAATCGAGTCCCGCTCGGCAAGGGTCTTGAGGTTGGCCTCCTGGGTTGTGTCTATCTCGAAGCAGGGCGGGTCCTGGACGCCGTGAAAATGGCAGATCCACCAGATCAGCTCATTGATGGCGGCCTCCAGGCTGCGCGCGTCCGCCTCGATGAGGTCGTGGCGCACCTCGTTGTGAACCTCGCCGAGCGCGAAACTGCCCACCTTGCCCTGCTCCACGGTCAGGGTCTGGCCCAGGTACGCCTTGGATATCTCGCTGTTGCACGCGTCTTTCAGCTCTTTGTATGTGTTCGTGGTCCCGTACCTTTGAGCTTCCAGCAGGTCCACGTCCATGTCCTCGCGGATCACGAACGCCGTGTCGTTCTGCAAATTCCGGATGGCGTTCAGCAGTTTGTCCTTGTCTTCCTTGCTGGCCGTCATTTTGTATTTGCCGCGAACCGTCGGGTTGCCGAATTTGTCCGCGAAAATCACCCAGAATTTGAACGCGTGTTTTTTGAACCACCAGAACCAGTAAACCGAATTCAGGGCCGCTCCCCCGTACCGGTTTCCGTACAACCCGTCGAATGTGTGAACGATGAATTTGTACGGCGGCATGATCTCGCCGTGCATGGTGTTCTTTGTGAGCAGCCGCAGGTTGCCGTCTATGTCGAACACGAACCGCTCCGGCCTGCGCCCGAGCAGCCGCACGGGCAGGGCCGCGGCCCGGTCCCACATGACTTCGCTCACCGCGTACCCGCGCGGGATCGCGGTCAGCAGTTCCTTGACCGCGCCGAACGTCAGCACCGGGATCAGCGCGTCCTGCACGAATTCCGCGGCTTTGATGTCTCCCGTCTTGCGGTTCGGCTTCACGGTCCAGTCCCGGCTCGCCACGCTCAAGGCCCGCGTCTGCGCCACGCTGTATATGTGCGGATCCGTCATCATGTCCGCGTACAGGCTCTGGCCCTGGATCGCGGCCGCGCCCGGCGCCAGCAGTTTGTTCGGGTTCTCGATGTAGGTCAGGTAGTTCGAGAACAGTTCGTAATCAAGACGCGCGCTCGACACCTCGGCCGTGTCCGGCCTGGACGGCGCTTTCACGCCGTCCGCAAAGTCCGCCGTGCGTTGTTTCTTCTTTTTGCCCATTCAGCAATACCCCGCGGTGCGCTTGTATTGGCTCTCTAAAAACTCTTTTTCTTTTCCAGCGCGCCGCCACTCCTGGGCCTCGTAGGCGTTCAGCCCGCCGCGCGCTATGCCGCTGGTTTCGAGGCCCATGCCGTCCAGGTGCCCGGCAATCACCGCGCCCAGTTTCACGGCCAGCCAGTATGCGCCCTCAAGCGCGTCCGGCCCGTCGTCGTTCACGTTCTTGTTCGGGAAATATTTCATCTGGTACCGCAGCAAATCCATGCCTTCGGCGTCGTCGCAGAAGATGAACCGCTCCTGTTCCAGCAGCGGCTGCATGATCTTGATGCGCGCCTCTTTGTTGCCCAGGCCCGTGCGGTATTCAATGGGAATCAGAAACCCTTTTTCGATCCCGAAGTAGTGGTACAGGGGCGCGAACACATTCGTGAAGACAACATCCTCCATGCCCCACTGGAGCACATTGAATTTCAAATGCGCCCTGTATGTGTCTTCCATCATTTCGTTGTAGGTGCAGTGCCGGATGGGCGCGTGCACGATCCCGTACCGGCCCTCTTTCGGGTTCCAGCCCAGCACCACCTGCGCCTTGAAATCGTGGTGCTCATCCGCTTTGGCGCTCGCGTCTATGTAGCCCGCGCAGAACGCGCAATTCTCCATGAACCGCGCCACGGCCCCGCGTATGAACCATTTCTCGCGGAACACCTGCGTGGCCGCGTCCGTGACAACCCCCATGTATTCCTGGTTGAACGCGCTCGCGCCGATGTTGCGCAGCAGCTTGAGCAAATACGCCGCGGTAAACCGCTCGGGCCAGAAACTTTGCAGCCCGGCCCGGTACGCTTCGTCCGTGAGCGCGCGCCCGATGTCCGCATCCCCGCCGTCCGCATCGCGCAGCGCCGCGAAGTTGTGCGACTGCCAGTCCGGGTTCTTGTCCCGGTCCGCGAACCGCGCCAGCACGCAGATGCTCGACAGCAAAGTCCCCACGTAATGCAGGTACCACCCGTCCGGGTCCAGCGCCGGGATCACGACTTCTTTTATCCAGCGCTCTTTTTCCTCCAGGATGCGCGGGTTGTTTTGCTGCTTGTCGTTCTCGTAATCGTCCAGCACCACGGAGTCCGGCCGGTGCGGCCCGAACCGCAGCCCGCGCACCCGCTGCCCCTGGCCCCGCGCCAGCAGCCGCACGCCGTTGCCCGTAATGAAGTCGCTGTCTTTCCATTTCCGCTTGCCCGTGAGGTCGCCGAAGTCGTGCCGCAGCCTGTCGTTTTCCTCGAACTCCAGTTTCACGAACGATAGAAAATCCACGGCCAGCTCTTCGGTGTCGGATATCTGCACATGGAAATGGATGAGGCCAAACGCGATCTTGTAAATCACGCTGGCGAAGCTCGCGATCACGCTCTTGGCCGCGCCGCGCGGAGCGGTCACGGCCTGCGGCCCGTTGATGTATTCGTTCGGGTCGGCCGGGTCCGGCATGCACTTGATGAGCGTGAGCGC
>JAGUYV010000392.1 GCA_020061125.1 bacterium
GCTACGCACAACGGCTGGGATATGTTCGGTGAACTCGCCGCCGCGGACACGGACCTGCTGCTGGCGGGCCGCAACGCCTCGAGCACGGCCCTGCAGCTCCAGGCGCGCCGCAAGACCCGTCATTCCACCCTGGATCTGAATTTCGAGAATACGGGCGCGGATTTTTATTCGGAATCCACGAGCTTCACCCAGGGCAAACATGAATGGTCCGCGCTGTGGAACGCAAAGCCGCACGCGCGCATGACCCTGGGCCTGGGACATCGCAACAGGCTGCTCAAGGGCAACAGAACATACATTTATCCCGTTCTTGTGGGCCTGTCCCCCTCGGCCTCGCGCACGCGCCTCAAGGTGGACCTGCGCCGCAATTACGAGCGCACCACGGGCGCATCCCGCTCCCTGGTGGACAACCGCCTGCTCGAAGTGAGGGACAAGCTCGGGTCCGTGTCGGTACAGGCCACGCTGGGCCGGCGCAAAACAAAAGACAACAGCGGCGAGTCCGCGATCCGCGCCACCTTCGATTACAGGGCGCAGTTTCTGGTCGCCCCGAAAATTCTGTGCGTGACCCAGTTCAGCAAGGAAAAACGCCAGAACTCCACGACTCCGCTCACGCGCTACTACCGCACGGGATTCACCATCGAGGTTGGCGAATGGACCGACATGAGCATCGCCATCGAGCGCTATTATAATGCCTCCGGCAGCAACCGCCTGGGCGCCGTCGTCGGGTTCAGGCATCTGGATGTGAAGACGGACACAGAGTATCTGTTCGACTATTCGTTCATGAACTATCCGGCCCATAATGACCACAGCATCAAAATGAGGTATAATGTGTATCGGTGATCAGTCAGCGGGAACTCCTACTAAAAACTGTAAGTTCAGTCATGCATTGGCGATGATAATGTAATGCGCCACACAAGGAAACAGAGGAGGAAGCGAATGAAAATCAGAACCATGATGGCGATTCTCACGGGCATGTGTCTGTGCGCGGGTCTGGCCGCGTTTCACCAGTTTTCGTATGCCGCCAAGCCCAACAAGGCCACCCTCACCGGGATCAAGGGCAAGGTGGCGGTGCAGGCCAAGGGCACGAGCACCTGGAAGGCTGCAACCAACAACATGGAAGTGAACGCGGGCGACATTGTGAAAACCAGCGCGGATTCATCCGCGATCATCAAATTCAGCGACGGCAGCATGGTCAAGCAGGGGGCCATGGCCACCATGACCATCGGCGCGCTGTCCGGCTCCGCGGCCAACGCCAAAACCAAGCTGGATGTGGACTCGGGCAAAACATGGGCGCGCGTACGCAAGCTGGGGAATGAGTCGTCGTTTAACATCGAAACCCCAACGGCTGTGGCCGGCGTGCGCGGCACCTTCTTTTCCTCCGAAGCCGAGGAAAGCGTGAGCACATTTGATGTGTTCGACGGCCAGGTTGTGGTCAGCAGCACAGCGGACCCGTCCCAGAGCGTGGCCGTGAATGCGCATGAGCGCACCAGCGTGGCCACCAACAAGGCTCCGGCCTCGCCCACACAGATTCCGGCTGAAGAGGAAAACAACGGGCGCAACGGCTTCTCCGAAGAGGAGTACACCAGCGCCACCTTTGAAATTCAGGTTTCGGTTTCACCCCAGGTGGTCAAGCCCGGCGAAAACGCGACTCTGTCCGTGCAGGTGTTCAAGAACGGCGAACCCTACGCCAGAGAAGTGGATCTCAAGCTCACGCTGGGCGGGTCCGCCACATTCGCGGACAGCGGCTCGAACACCATCAGCGTGACCACCGGCTCCACGGGCGGTGCAACGCTCAAGATTTCAAACTCTGTGGAAGAATCCGTGAGCGTGGACGCCAGCATGACCATTAAGGTCAAAAAGTAACGCGGCCCGGGCCGGATGATTTTCCGGACCCGCGATCCGGGGAAAAGCATGTCAGCCGCGGGCAGCGCGCATGCCTGCGGTTTTGTTTTGTGAAGGGATTTCCCGAATGCGACAGCGATTCGCCAGTGGAACAGCCGCCTTTGTGGTCATGATTCTGGCCGCGCTTGCCCTGTGGCCGGGATTTGCCGCGCATGCGCAGGATGCGTTTACGGATGTAACCGTGCGCGGAACCGCGGTGGTCCGCTTCGAGAATTCGCGTGAGAAGCCGCTGGGCATCGTTACAGACACGCAGGGTGATGTATTCGTTTTGCGCGGCGCGGACGCCCTGTGGCAGCCCGCCGTGGGTGGTATGGCGCTTGTGCGGGGAGACCAGTTGCGCACAGGCGCGCGCAGCGGCGCACTTATTGATCTGCGCGACGGCACGGCCCTCAAACTCGGGCCGGTTTCCCTGCTTGCATTCGATGAAACAGCTCAAGGTCAGAAGGGCGCCGCCAGCGGCGTGGCGGCCATGGAGCACGGCAAGCTCTGGGCCAGCGTGTCGCCGGGCGGCGATCTGGAGCGGGTCATCATCCAGTCCGGCGGCGCGGTGTTCGACACGGAGCAGGGCGCGGTGTTCATCGAAGCGGACAGACAGAACAATGTGTGCGTGGATGTATTTTCCGGCAGTCTCAATGCGCGCAGTATGGCGGATCCCGCAGCAGTGCTCGTGCTGGAGAGCAACCAGCGCATGGTGGTCGAGGGAGCCGCGCTGGGCGCGCCCGGGGCCATATCCGCATCCTTCAACCAGTCGGACGATGCTTATACATGTCTCTCGCAGACCGTGCAGAAAGACGCAGGGGCCGCAGGCGCGGCCCTGGTTTTCAGCATCGGCGATTCCGGCGCCGCCGAAGCCGAGATTGTGGTTTTGGGAACGGCCCTGGTCATATTCAGTTCCGGCCAGCAGCAGGCAGACACCCAGACCTACACTTCTTCGGAAGGCGCGCTCGTGTTCACGGCCGAAGCGGCCGTGCCGGACACTGCGGAAGCGGAAGCTGTCGTGTATGAAGATGTGGTAATCACCACCAGCACCATGGTCACTTTTAAGGCCGAAGAGCAGGCCTGCACAACCGCGCCGGCGATCAGCTCCGTTTCGGTTTCGGGACAGGCTGTTTCACAGGGAGGCAGTGCGGTTGTGACCGTGGACACCTGCGGCGCAGTGACAATGAACATCGAGGGTGAGGCCTCGGCCGCTTGCGGCGAGGTGTCTTCCATGACCGTGACCGCCGGGGGCGAGTCCCTGTCTGTGGAGTTGGGCGGCGCCTCGTGGGCCGCAACCATGGATGTGGAGTCCTCCACGCCGGTGACGGTAACGGCCGCGGCCAAAGATTCAAGCGGCAATCAATCAGAATCTTTCTCTTTCACCGTGGAACTGCGGCGCGAAGTGGCCGCGCCCACCGTGGAAATTCTCAAAGTCGCGCATCTTGACGCCGCGGACATCACCGGCGTGGCCGAAGTTTACAGGGACAATCTCGAAAGCGGCCGTTTTGTCGTCACCGGCGCGGCCGCATCAGAAAACTGCACGGTGAAAACCGTAGAAGTGTCACTGGACAACGGTGCGTCATGGGTCAAAGCGCAGGATACCCCGAACTGGAACTATTCCTTTTCTCCGGCGCAGGGCGTGTACCAGATTGTCGCGCGCGCTGCAGATGAACTGGGAACCGTGAGCGAAGATATGATTCAGCCCATCGAGGCCGCATATTATTCCAAGACCCAGGAGGACACCCTGCGCGAGGTGTTCGAGGCCATGCTCCAGGCCTATAAAAACAAGGATACATCTACATTTTCGGGATACACCTCTTCCGCCTATTCCAGCAATTACGACAGCATAGAGGACAAGACCAATCTCGAAAATTCGCTGGACAACAAATTCGCGGCCTTCGCCACCATCGCGCTTCGCTACAAAATCAACGACATCATCATCTCGGGCGATGACGGCCGGGTCACTTTCCAGTGGGATGCAAGTTCTTCGGGAACCGGATACTCACAGTTCGCTGTCTTCATTTTCACAAGAGAGCCGGACTGGAAGTTCGTGACCGTGCGGGACGACAACACCTTCCTGCGTTACACGAGCATCGCGGACATCGTGACGATAAGCGCGGGCAAGACCACGCTCGTGGCCGACGAAGCCGACAACACAACCATTACTGTGACCGTGAAAGACTCCGCGGGCAATCCCGTGGCCGACGGCACCGAAGTAACTTTCTCGGCCTCGTCCGGAGACATCGTCTCCACATCAACAACCATGACCGGCAAGACCACCGTCACATACACCGCGGGCAATGTTCCGGGAACGGTCACGGTCACCGCGGCCGTGGGCGCCGCCCAGGCCAGCCTGACCCTGACCCTTCAGCCGGAACACGCGCCCCTGCCACCGGACTGATTTCGCGCCATGAAGCTATTCGGAAAAAACATTCCGAGCGTGCCGTTTTTTGTTCTGGCGTTTTGTTCGCTGGCTGCGCTCATGTCAGGCTGTGGCGGAGGAGGGGGTGGCGGAGGGTCCTCGACACCCGTTGCTCCGAACGCTCCCGACACTACGGCCCCATCCCTGGCTTTCGCCTATCCCGCCAACAACGCCGAGTTCACGACAAACGCACTTCCTTCGTATGTGCAGATCAATTATTCGGACGCTGGAGGACTGGATCTCTCCACGCTGAATGTGACGCTGACCCTCAACGGCGGGACCGTGGATCTCACGCCGCTGTTCGCTACGGACAGCGTGCAGAATGCGGCGTCCACGCGAACCCCGGCATCGGAGACCAGCCCTTTGCACCGCACGGTCGTGATGCGGTATGCGCGCGCGGACACGGCGTTTTCATCAGTGACAGGCACGGCCGCAGTGCCGCGCGGAACCGCGTCAACCATGGCTGTCGAGTGTCTGGACAGCGCGGGCCGCGCCGTAGTGTGGAGCGAGGGGCTTTCCAGCGCTTTCGTGCTGCCCGCAAGCGGCGCGTTCATGGCCTCGGAGATTGCTCTCGGCTTTGCGCCTGTAGCGGCCGTGGCCGCGGATGGCGTGATTTATGCGGCGCGGGACGGGTTCAGCCAGTTGTTCGGGTTCAATGCGGACACCGGTTCCGTGGCGAGTATCATCTCTTTGCCGCATGAGCCTTCGCTGCTTGTGTGGCATCGCGAAACCGGGAAGATGTACGCTGCTTATGAAGATCCCGCGGCGTTGAAGATGTCGCGCATAGACATCGCACAAGGCGCCGTGGATCAAACCATCCCGACAACATACACGCCCGCGCTCTTGGGCGTGCGCACCGGGGCCGCGGACGGGGGCGTTTTCGCAGCGGGCGCATCGGCCGGGCAGTTCCGCCTGTTCCCTTATGACAACAACGGAACCCAGGGGCAGGCCGCGGCCCTGGGCCTGACGCAGCCCGGCGCTCTGGCCTTTGACGCGGCTTCGGGCAATGTGTATCTGTCCCGTTTTGACACGAATTCTCTTACGCGCGCCGAACCGTCGGGCGCGGTCACGGACATTTCTGTGGGCGCGAACCCGCGCGCCGTGTTCCCCCTGTCCTCGGGAGGCGTTTTCGCGATCAATTCCGGCGGCAAGTCCGTGAGCCGCGTTCTCGGGGCTTCGGTGGCCGGAACGGTTTCGTTTCAGGCCCTGCCCCTGGCGGGCCTTGCTGCCTGCGGCGCGGATTACACATACCTGGTGATGGATCTCTGGTCCCTGGACACGCGCACCGCCGGAACCCTCACGGCTACGATCCGGGACAGGGCGGGCAACACCGGAACCGCGTCCATCACCCTGTACTTCAGCCCAGAACCCGTGGTTCCGCTGCGTCTGGCCGGCAAATGATCCCGGTTCAATCCGCCCGGAGTCCGGCGCGGAATTGCAGGATGCGGGTATAGAATCGCGATGTGATCTGCGGCATGTTGGAGAAACTGGAGGAAGGAATTCCTTGAAATACAGAATGCACCCGGCGGCTTGCAGGCTGCTATTATTGGTTGCGGTGTTTGTTTTGTGCGCGGCATGTCCCCGCGCCGCGCGCGCCGCGGTTCTCAAGAAGATCACAAACGAGTCCGATGCGCAGGCTGTGCGCATTGTTCTGCACATGGACCGGGCTGCCGCGCCCTCGACCTTCCCGCTCACCGGGCCGCCGCGCCTTGTGGCGGATCTGCCCGGAACCGTGCTGACCGTGGCGTCGGCCGCGTTCCCCCTGCCCTTGATCCCCAAGGGAGAGACCGATCTCCTCGGCATCCGCGTGGGCCAGTTCAGCACGGACACCGCACGCGTGGTTCTGGATCTGGGGCGCGCGTTGCAGGCGACCGCAAAAGTCAACGAGAAGAACAACACCGTGGAACTGATTTTGCCGCGCGCGGGCGGTTCCACCTCCGAACAGGGCGCGCCGGACAAACCCGCGCAGGAATTCGTGGAAGGCACTACTGTCGAGGAGGTGCGCCCCGGCGTCGTTTACACACGGGTCGCCAAAAGACGCGCGGCCGGCCCGATTATCTATCATGTGCTGGATCTGGACCCAGCAGACCCGCGCATCCGCATTGCGCTGGAACAGGGCCAGGGCCGGTTCGGCGGACTCGAGGCGTTGAGCGCCATGACGCGGCGCGCGGGCGCGGCCTTCGCGGTCAACGGCGGGTATTTCAACATGAAGACCGGGGAGCCGTTCGACATGCTTGTGGCTGGAGGCCGCGTGATTACTCGCCCGGACCGCTACCGCTCGTTTTTTGGAATCAACAAACACGGCCGGCCCGTTTTCGCCAAGCCCACGATAACGGTGAGCGTGAGCGCGGGCGGACGGCCCGCGTACTATGTATCGCAACTGAACCGCGCCCCGGCCAAGGGAGCGGTGGCCGTGCTGGACCGCAACTTCGGGCATCGCACGCCCGCGGCCGCGCAGCGCACGGAGTTTATAGTGCGCGACGGCGCGATCGCGGAGATCGCCAGAGGCGGCGGCGCGGAAATCCCGGAGAGCGGTCTCGTAATTTCAGTGGATGAAAAGCACTGGGAAAAGTTCGGCTCGAAGTTGCGCATCGGCGAGCGCGCGGAATTGCGCATCACCGGCAGCATGGACGCCGGAGCGCTGTCCTGCGGGGTCAGCGCCGGGCCGATGCTGGTGTCCAGCGGCTATGCCGAGAAGTATCTGATCGAGGATTTCGGGCGCGATTCGGGCATTGTGGCGGGCCGCGCGCCGCGCACGGCCGTGTGCGAAACCCACAACGGCCGCCTGCGTTTCGCCGTGGTCGAGGGCCGCAGCAGCATCAGCATCGGCATGACCCTGGATGAACTGGCGGAACTCATGGTGTCTCTTGGCTGCCTGTCGGCCATCAACCTCGACGGCGGCGGCTCAAGCCAGATGATCCTGGACGGCCAGACCAAGAACAACCTCAACGGCGGCGAGCGCAAGCTCGCAAACGCTTTTATGATTTTCTATAAAGATTGATATGCGGATTAGTTCGCGGGGCGTGTGAGCGTTTCGGCGATGTCCGCGCCGAGATCGCGGGAAAAGCGGCGCGCCGCTTTTTCTTCGAGATGGCTGCCGTCGTAGCTGTGATATCCTGTCTGATCTATGTCCAGCCACACGCCGCCAGCGGTTTTGAATTTGTTGATAAAACGAGCCTCGTCGAATCCGCTGATCCGGGTTTCGAGTTCCAGCATCTCACGGCTCACTGGGGGGCGGAATCCGATCACGCGGATTCCCTGTGCGCGCCACTTGCGCACATACGATGCAAGTTCGTCTTCCTGTGCGGGATCAACCGTGTTTCCGCCTTCGAACATGCGCCGGTATTCCTCCAGAGCCTCGCGCGGGTCCTCCGGGTCTTTGTGCGAGGCCACCCAGCCGCTGGCGTGGTATCTGGCGTAGTATTTCGCAAGGGGCGGGCCGCCCGTCAGCATTCTCATTTCAACCGACGAATAGGGTTTCAGATAGGTGGAAATTCCCGGGAATGTCAGGTAAACCCACGCGGAAAACGGGTCGAGGTTTTTCTTGTCTATATACCCGTTGTTGCGCGCGGCGTTCGGGGTGAGGGAGTGCGGGGTTACGCCCAGCACGATGACGCGCTGTTCGCTCCGGGGGTCGAGGATGCCGCCGATGGCGTCAAGGTACGGGCGGCTGAATCCGCAGCCGCTGAACCCGTAGTTGGCGATCCGCACGCCCGGCAGCGAACGGCCGAGGTCTTCGGGCGATACGCCGCGGAACATTCGGGAATCCCCGGCCAGCGCCAGGTCGAATTCACTGTTCCATTGCATTTTCTTGAGCCAGAACAGATTTTCCTGCATGCCCTGCACCCAGGGCTGCGCCGGGCGCGTCATGCCGAAGGCCCCCGCAAGCAGGGCGGAGACCAGAAAAAGAGCTGTGAGCCGTTCGCGCATCATGGCGAACCCCGATCAGAATTGAAAATAAATGAACGCCGCGCCCGGACCGCGGAAGTACACGCAGCACAGGATCATGATTGCGGCCAGAATGAATTCCGCAGCCCTGAACGCGCGCGAGTCCGCAAACCGGGACCGGTCAATGCCGAGATAGAAATACATTTCCATGGCCACGCCCACGGCCAGAAACACGAGCGGCCGCACGCCCACCACGAAAACAGGCGCCAGAGACAACGCCGTTATGTCCGCCATCTGTTTGATGATCGCCAGGGCCGTGCCCATGTCCGGCGCACGGAAAAACACCCACGCAATCCAGATCTGCGGAATGAGAAGCGCGGACACGAGCCATCGTCCGGCTGGCAGGCGGCCGAGGCGCTCGGGCCATTTTGTGAGCCGCTCCACGCTCAAGTACAGCGCATGCGCCGCGCCCCAGGCCACAAAGGTCCACGCCGCGCCGTGCCACAGGCCGGACAGCACCATGGTGATCCACATGTTTATGTGCCAGCGTATTTTGCCCCTTCGGCCGCCCCCGAGCGGGATGTACACATAATCTCGAAACCAGGTGGACAGGGACATGTGCCATCTGGCCCAGAAATCGCGAAAACTGTTGGCGATGTACGGGTGGTTGAAGTTCAGCGGGAAATCGTAGCCCATCCATTTGGCCAGGCCGCGCGCGATGTCGCTGTAACCGCTGAAATCGCAATAAATCTGGAACGAGAAAACCGTCATGGCTATCCACCAGAACGGCATGGAGTGCAGGGTCACGGGGCCGCCGAACTCGAAGGCCAGGTCCAGGAACCGGCTGATGTTGTCCGCGATCACGACTTTTTTGAACATGCCCGTGACAATGAGCATGGTTCCCTGCCAGCGCTGTTCTTCGGTGGTCCGGTTCCATGTCGTGAGTTGGGGCAGAAGGTGCGCGCCGCGAACGATGGGGCCTGCGATCAGGTGCGGGAACATGGAGATGTAGGACAGGAAATGCAAAAGGCTTCGCGTGGGGGAAATCTGCCCTTTGTAAATGTCCGCCAGGTAACTGATTCCCATGAATGTATAAAAACTGATGCCGATGGGCAGGGGCGGCGCTTCAAATGCGAGCTGTGCGGACGAACCAGCCGCGCGAAGCAGGAAATTCACATTGAGCAGTACAAAGGAAACATATTTGAATGCGCCCAGAAGGAGCAGGTTTGCGGCTACGCCAGCCGCGAGTGCGGCCTTTTTCCTCGGCCCGGCGCCCGCAATGGCGAGTCCCGCCGCATAGTTGAGCGCTCCGCTGGCCAGCAGCAGAAACACGAGCCGCCAGTCCCACCAGCCGTAAAAGAAAAAAGAAGCGGCGGTGATGAACGCCCAGCGCAAAGCGTTGCCTTTGCGCATCATCGGCCAGAGCGCATAGAACGCGAGTGCGAACGCAATGAAAATCAGAGAATTAAACAGCATGCGCGGTAAAGGCTCTGCTCACCCGTGATTTCCGGACGCCGGACTATTCGCCGCGGCGGTCCCGTCCGTCCGCGCGCGGCGCTGCGTAATTATGCATGGAATCCGGCAAAGAATCCAGAGCGCGCGGCAACAACATTTCGGCGTCCTACAGGTGCTGGGAAAGGTGAGCCGTTGTGAATCAATCCGGGGGCGGATAATAACGCGACCAGTCGCGCTGTTTTTCTTTGAGCTTTTTGAGTTTCTTGCGATCCAGGGGCTGTTTGCCGGGAATGCGTTCCGCGGCCGGGTCCGGCGCAGCAGCCTTTTTCAGCGCTTTCTTTTCCTGCGCAGCGTTGAAGCGGCGGTTTTTGCGCATGCGCGCTTCTCGTTCTTCAAGCTCCTTGCGCGTGAGGCTTTCTTCCATTTCATAGAGATCCGCGGCCTGCGCGCCCGGCGCTTTGCGCGCGGCCAGGGCCAGGGCTCGCGTGCGCAATTGCCTGCGGTTAGCCAGCCCGGACAGCAGATTTTCGGGCAGGCCAGATTCTCCATGCAGCGCGCCGCAC
>JAGUYV010000507.1 GCA_020061125.1 bacterium
AGCGCCCGCCACATCGGCCAGGCCCCCGACCTTGGCGAACGGCGCGGCCTCGGCGGCCACGAATAAAACTTTCAGCGGTTCCTCTGGAGACACAACCCCCCTGCCCTTCCCTTTCAGCGTGTTTTGGCTTTGAATCCCCGGCTTTCGAGCAGTTCGATGGCGCGGTCCATGTCGGTTTCTTTTTCGAGAATCACAAGCAGCGTGCCGCCCCCGATGTCGCGCACATGGCGGATGTTCATGTTCTTGATGTTGATGCCCGCGTTGCCGAGCGCGGAAGTGATTTCGCCGAGCACGCCGGGCCGGTCCGCAACATCAACCAGGAGTTCGTAATCCGATTCAAGGGCGCCGATGCCGCGTTGCGGAATCGAGTCGCGGAAATCCTTGGCGGCGCCGAACATGGCGATGAGTTCCTCGGGATCGGCGTTGTCCAGGCGTACGCGCGCGGCATCCAGAGCTTCGGCGAATCGTTCCAGAACCGCGGAGATCGGCTCACGGTTGGCCAGCAGGATGTCGCGCCACATCTCGGGGCTTCCTGAAGCCACGCGCGTGGTGTCGCGGAATCCGCCCGCGAGCAGGGGCAGGATTTTTTCGTTATGGTCGCACAGGCTGCTGATAGCGTTGCACAGGGAAACGGCCACAAGATGCGGCAGATGGCTGGCCGCGGCCACCAGCATGTCGTGTTCTTTCGGACTCATAACCATGACGCGCGCCTTGAGGCGTTCCCAGAGCCGCACCACGCGCTGCACCGAGGCCACCTCGGCGCGCGCGGGCGCGGCCACCACGCACAGCGCGTTCTCGAATAGAATAGGCGATGACGCCTGCACCCCGCTCTCCTCGCTGCCAGCCATGGGGTGGCAGCCCACGAAATGCACGGATTCCGGCAGAACGCGCTCGGCGCGCGCCACGATCCCTTTCTTAGTGCTGCCCACATCAATCACGAGCGCGCCCGGCTCGATGTGCGGTGCAAGCAACTCGAGCAGATCCGGGATCATTCCAACAGGCGTGGCCACGGCCACGAAATCCGCGCCGCGCACGGCCTCGGCCGGATCCAGGGTCACGGAGTCCGCAATGCCGTTTTGCAGCGCGAAGTCGAGGCGTTCCGGGGTGCGGCCGCACGCGGAAATCTCCCGCGCCTGGCCCGTGGCGCGCAGTGCCCGCGCCAAAGAGCCGCCCAGCAGGCCCAGGCCGATTATCGCCGCTCGTTCAAACGCCTTTTCCATTTGGTTTCATATTCTGATACGCGGCTGCCCGAATGTAAAGGCGTAGCGCGCGGCTTTCACGACAGAGTACGGCCCCTGGGATTCAGCGGATCCAGGGTGATGAGCGGGCATGCGTCGAACCCGTTGTCGTGGCAGCAGTATTTGAGGTCGTCGAGAAGCGCGAACACGGTCTTGTATTGTTCGAGTTCGTTGAGCGCCTTTGTCGAAAATTTCATGAGAATTTCATTGAGGTTGTCCGGGATGTACGGGAACAGCTTCTGGAGATTGGCGACCCGGTGCGGGAAGAACGCCAGGGAATCCTCGTTGGTGACGCGCGCGCTGCACACGCCCTGGTACTCGCATTTTTCGACTTTGCGGAAAGTGACATCCTCGCGCGCGGTCACCAGGAACAGGATGTTTCCAAGGCTCCAGACATCGAAATCCAGGCTAACCTGCTTGAGGTCGAAATCAATCCAGCGGAAAAGCCCCGTGCCTTTCTCTACGAAGATGTGATCGTTGCGGATGTCGCCGTGGCAGATATTGTGCTTATGCAGTACGGCGATGGCTTCAACGCTGGATATCATGCGCGTGAACAGGCCCGGAAAATGGGTCTTGAAATATTCCTCGTGCGGGATGTGCATTCCCGTGAGATACGAGTGCAGATTGGTGCCCACGATGCGGTCAATCACGCGCACCACATTGCCTTTGTCGTCGCGCAGGGAACAGCCCTGCATGAAGCGGCCGTCGCCCGAGAGTTTGTCCAGGATCAGCGCCTCTTTTTCTGCGCTTCTCATGCAGCGGTAGGTGATCGGGCCGAGCGTGGTTGTCATTTCTTCGTGAAACACGAGCTTGATGAACTTGCGCGACCCGTCCCAGAGATCCACGGCGGTCTTGACCCAGAACTTGGGCTGATCGTCAATGCCGAAACGCCCTTCGTAGGCATTGCCCTGAACCGCGAATGACCGGCCTTCGAGAAGCAGGATGTCGTCGCGCTCGATGTCCATGAATTCCGTTGTGTCCGTGCGCACCGTAAGCCTGCGCGGCGCATCGCGCCCCAGAACTTCGCGGAACCGATCCCTGATTTGTGAATCGTTCATGAGTGATCCTCCGCGCCGGTTTTCATGCATGGCTTCTGTATATAGTATGGCGCATCAGGCCGTTACATAGCAGAAATTTGGAAACACGGCCGGGGGATGGCATCTCAAAAGCCGGATAGCTGTTGACTGATCGCGCACACTCCTTATACCATGTTCATGCTGATCGCGAACGGTTTTTCGAGCGATGGCGTTGTGCGGTTTGAATAATGATGAAATGCGCTGGCGATGAAACGGATTGACGGGATCAAGGCGGAAGCGCTGACGCGAGCGTTTATGGGCGCCGGGAGGCTGCTGTCGCACATGAGCGATGCGCAGTTGCTTAAGCTCATGCGCGTGGCGCGTGCGGCCATGCGCGACCCGGCCGCGGACGCGGGCCTGGATGAACTCATCGAAGCGTTCGCCAAAGGGCCTCCCAACACCACGCTCGTGCGCCGCATGGTCGCCGAATCGCAATTCGAAGAACTCAAGGATTTCCTGTTCGGCGCATTCTTTTTCAAAGAAATGGATATCGAGGATATTTGACTTTGAAATGTCTTAATGCGGTCATCTGCGGCGGAAGCGGGACGGAAGCCTGGCTGCATGCGTGCGCGTACCAGGGATTGGACACGGCCCGGGCGCACGGGGTCTACAGCGAGGGCGGCGGCGGAGCGGATGCGCGCGCGGCCGCCTGGGACCTGACCGCCTACGACAGTTTCAAGCGCGTGATTTCGGACCCGGCCGTGCACATCGTCGAGTTGCTCGAACCAATGCCCGGACGCACGGACGCCGCCCTGGCCGCGCTTGACGCGGGCAAGCATGTGCTTCTGGGCGCGCCGTTCGCCTGGTCAACGGCCCAGTCCGAGCGTTTGGCTGCGGCCGCGCGTAAGCAGGGACGGCTGCTCATGTGCCACGAAAACTGGCTCTTTTATCCGCCAATGCGCAAGGTCATGAGCCTGGTGCGGAAAAAGTCCGTGGGCCGGGTCACCGGATTGCGCATGCGAACGATTATCGCGGGACAGGGCGGATGGGATGCGGACTTGAATCCGCGATACAAAGCCGCGGAAGAAACCGCACCGGGCACGGAGCCGGATTACCCGGCCATGCTGTTTCGCGATGCGTATGAAAAGTTGTCCTTGGCCCTGCGTCTGTTCGGCCCCATTGAGGAAATTCATTCCGTCAGCCCCGGCGCGCCGGACGGCCGGGGCGCGTCCGTCATCACATGGAAGCACAGGGCGCAGGGCACATACGGCGTTCTGGAAACCGTGCTTGCGCCGGACATGAAAATCCGTTCCGCTTATGACTCGCGAGACGATGTCATGGAATTGACCGGGTCCGCGGGCATCATCTGGGTCAAGCGCGGCGCATCCCAGATGCGCCAGGAACCAGCGGTGCACGCCATTCGCGGCGAAAATCGCTTTGCGTACGGGAATCTGGACGATGATTGGATGAGCGGTTACACCGAGTGCGCGCGCCACTTCGCGGAATGCGCGGCCAACGCACGAAATGCATCCCCTGCGGTGGCTCCCGCCCACAGCGCGGCAGCCGTG
>JAGUYV010000409.1 GCA_020061125.1 bacterium
CGCGCCGGATCGTGCGCGCGCAATCAAAATTGCGCTCCTTGTGGCAGTGGCCGCGCTCCTGGGCCTGGCCGCGCATTTCTTTCTTGGCGTGGGCGCGTCCGTACACCGGGTGTCAGGCGCTTACAATCGCGCCGGTTCGGGGTTTTCCCTGGAACTGCCGCCCAAAGGCTGGTATGCGCCCGCGCGCCCGGAAGGGGGCGTGGATGAACTGGCCGTGTTCTACCTCGGGCGCAGCCCGCGCGCGCCTGTGGTGCTGACCATACACCGCAGCAAATCGCCCACACCCATGCCCGCACAGATTGTCGAGTACCATGCTGTATTCATGAAGGATTATTTTGTGAAGCGTGCGGAGAAGCTGCTGGTTGGCGGCGACCTGGGTCTGGAGGGCGCGGAAACGGCCGCGCTCGACGGCATGGGCGTGCGCAGCGGACTGCTCCTGTCCGGGAAGGCCGTTCCCGCGAACGGCGATCCCTATCCCGTGCGCATCGTGTTCGTGTACGCGGAGCACGACGAATATGCGATGGTGTTCCGCTTGCAGGGCGGGGAGCCGGGAAAGCACGAAAAGGAAATCCTCAAGATCGCCCGATCGTTCCGAATCGTAAAGTGAATAGCAGCGGGCCGGCGGTCATGGGTGCGAGAATTCCAGCGCCCATGTGATGGTGTTGCTGAAAAGCGACTGACGGCGCACCCGCAGAATGCGACCGCGCTGTTCCGCCTGCACGGTTGCGCCCCCGGCCGTGGCCTTTTCCAGCTTGAACCCGTCCGGGACATGCACCGTGAGCGCATAGGGGAAAATGCTGTCGCATTTCTGCCGGATTTCGAGTGTGAGGGACAAGGGGTCCCACGAGATGGATTCTATGTCCGTGCCGCCCTGTGTGACATGCCTGTTTGTGGACAGGAACTGCGGGTGCGGCTTGAGCCTGTGGATGGCGATGACATCGGTCTCGATGGGGGCCAGGCGCGCCTGGATGTGGCCGCTGCCCGGGAACTGGCCGTAGAACCGGTCCGACCAGAAGCCCCAGGCGATGTACTGCGCTGCGGGGTCGAGTTCCAGGTCCGCGCCGCTCACAACCACGACCGTGTCCGTGGCCTCGACGAGGCCCTCCGGGTTGCGGTTCCGCCCCCAGTTGAACACGCCCGCGGCGTGCCACTGCTCGCCGCCCGCGTCCACGGACAGGTCCCACACCTGCGGATATTGCATCTCGAACAGGTCCACGGGCCGCGCCCCGGCTTTGGAATAAACGGGCAGGAACCGCCGGAGCAGATCGAGCTGTTCGGGGTTGAGGTTTAGGAACTGGTCGCCGATTTTGGTGATGGCGCCGCTCAAGGCCACGGCGGTGCCGTACATGCGGGCCTGCGCCAGGGTGGCCTGCTTGCCCGCCCAGCGCGCGGGTTCCTCGGGGCTGCCCAGGTAGAACATGTCCGGGTGGCTGATCCAGAGGCGGTGGTTGAGATAGTAGCGGCGCGCGAGGTTGCGCAGCATGGGCTTGACGCCCTGTGCCAGATAGCCCTCGTCGTCGCCCCAGTCCGGCGTGATGTCCAGGCCAAGGCGCATGCCGTCGGCGATGCCCGCGCCCGTGTAGGTTGGCACGGCCACGAGGATTATGAAGGCATCGTCTCCCGCGGCTTCGCGGATGATGCGCAGCCCGCGGCGGAACGCCTCCACGGCCGTGGCGTCTGGATCGTGATAGCGTTCGGCCAGCAGCAGATAATAAATGAAATCTATTTTGATGACTTTGTAGCCCCAGTCGTGGCTGATGCGGCGGAACAGATCGCGGAGCCACTGCGCGGCCTCGGGATGCGTGGGATCGAGCAGCAGCCAGTCTTTGGGTGAAAGCTCCTGGCCCTGCTTGCTTTTGGGCGCGAACCAGTCCGGATGCTCCCTGGCCAGAGCGGAATCCACGCTCACGCAGAAGGGCTGAATCCAGATGCCGGGCGTGTAGCCCAGGCCGCGGATTTCCGAGGCCACCCCGTCCATGCCCCTGGGGAACCGGGCCGGGTCCGCTTCCCAGTCGCCGTGCGCGATCATCCATCCGTCGTCAATCTGGAAGGTGCGCATGCCGAAGTCGCGCAGGGACACGGTGGCGCTCTTGGCGTTGGCGATCATGTTTCTGTGGGTGAGGCCGTGGTGCAGACTTGTGGCCCACGCGTTCCAGCCCGTGGGGATGGGCTTGGCTTTGAAGCCCGAGGGGTTGCGCGCGCCCGCGGCTTCTCCGAACGCTTCCAGTGCGCGGAACGGGGATTTCATGTCCGGCATCACGAACAGGATTTCCGACTGCCAGGACTTGCCCGCGGCCACGGGCTTTTCGGGCCGGTACGAAGACACGGCCCGCAGGGTGGAGAACCCGCGCCAGGAATCCGCGGCCACGCTGTCGCTTTCCTGGTAGCTTGCGCGCACCTGCAGAAACGCGGATTCCATGGTGACGAACCCGAGCACGGCGGAGCGGCCGGAATCGGGATCGTGGAACGCGGCGTTCCAGTTGCTGTTCACAGGCTCGGCGCCGTTCACGAGGCGCACCCAGAAGTCCATGTAAAGTTTGTGTCCGTTTTCGAGGATGCGCGCGCGCGCCGGGTCCGCGCCCAGAAACATGCCGCCGCCGCGCTGCGCCTCGGCGCGCAGAGGCTCCATGTCCTCCACGCGCAGGCTCTTCGCGCCCCGGTTCTCAACGGCGCACTGCACGGTGAAGTAAGGCAGATCGTCGTAGAACCGGAACCGGTACTCGAAGCGCGCGTTCAGAGCCGCGTCCCAGATTCCGATGTTGAGTGCGCGGCCCCGGCCCCAGGGGTCGAGGAACGCGAACACCTCGTGCTTGCGCGGGCGCGCGCCTCCAGCCGAGGGCACGGACACGGCGTCCGAAGTGCCCTGCGGGGTCACGCGCCAGGTGGCGAACGCTTTGCGCAGAAACGGCCGCCCGTCCGGCCATTGCACATCCCACACGCCCTGTTCGAGGTTGTAGGCGAATTCATAATGCGCGCTTTTGATGCGCACCGCGGCCGCGGACTCGGTAACTGTCAGGGGCTGGGGCGCGGACGCGGCGCGGCGCGCGGGCCACGCGCATGGGAATAGGCACACGATCAGCAGAAAAACCAGACGGGTTGATTTCTTCATAGAATGAAGCCGCGAGACGGGTCTGCGATTGCGCGGGGCGGAAAGACGCTCCCGCGCGGGCCGGCGGCATTTATTAATATCCCGCGCGCGGGTTTATGTTTTGCTTGTTTCATGCGTGGGATTACCAGAAGAACCACACCGGATTCGTGTATGCCTCGAACATTTCTCCGTTGCGTTCGCTGAACACCTCGATGCGTATGTATCCGTTTTTAAGCGTTTGCGGCAGGAGCACGGATTCCTCGATGTTCATGGGGTCCGGCGCGTAAGCGCCCGAAAAAGTGGTGAGCAGGGCCTCGCTCCCTGTCTCTAAATCACCTATTAGCACCCGAATTTCTTTGACGGGGCCGAACTCGGCCGTGGATCGCGCATATACGGCCGCGGCGAACGGTCCGCCCGAGATATCTCCCCCCGTGAATTCGGATTCGCCCCGGGTGTTGATGATTTCGAGCAGGGCGGCGGGGCCGCTGGTGGCGAACGCGCGGCCCGCTTTCAAGGCCGAAAGCAGGGACTCCGCAGTGAGCGGTCCGTTGACATGCACGGCCGTTCGGATATTGCCGAACGGCAACTGCTCGGGCCAGCGGCCGTGCTCGTAGTTGAAGTCGCCGTGCGCGTCGCTGCCGCCGATGAGCGGTTTGCGATGTCCGGCCAGGAGCGCGCGTTTCCAGTGGTCCAAACCGTCCGGCCACGGGCTGCGCGTGTGGTTCCAAACCTGCAGTCCGGACAGGGACGGGGCGATCATATCCTCGAATTCCCATTGCCCGCGGTTGAGCGCGTAGGTGGATACCGGGTCCGAATCCGTGCGCGGGTGCGCGGCGAACGCGGCTTCCGACGGCGGCATGGCGTCCGTTATGGCCGCGCACGGGTGGTCCGGGGTGTTGCCCCCGCCCTCGAATCCGTCGCCGTTGCCGGTGTAAAGGCTCGCGTTATTGAATGTGAGCATGTGCACATTCTGACCGCCTGCGTTGCCGCATGACAACTCTTCGCCCCGGACCAGAAGCAGGTTCGGGTGAGCGGCCGCGGCCGCGGCGATTTCCTGCTTGTACCGCTCCCAGCGCGGCAGGGCGGGATCGTTCGCAAGCGTATCGCCTTCGGCGTCGTCCAGGTCAAAGGAATGATCCGTGAACGCCAGCCAGTCCAGGCCGAACAGGTCCGCCATGCGCGCGGAGAAATCCGCGGGCGCGCCGAATTCAGCCTGATTGTCCGAGAACAGGGTGTGGAAATGCGGGTCTCCGTATTGCCAATTGTCAAACCGTGGCAGGGGCGGCGCATTCACGAACACCCGCAGGGGCATGCGTTGCGTGTCGCGCCGGTTGTTGTTGATCACGGTGACGGGCTTGTCCCGCACCAGGAGGCGGAACTCGACGGTGATTGCGATTTCTCCGGAGAAGCCGTCCGGCACGGGGGCGTCGCGCACCTCGCGCCACCAGGGGCGTTTGAGCTTGAGATCGTAGGGGATTTCGATGCGGCCCAGTTCCGAACCCTGCGTGTCCGCGGCCGTGATGAGAACGCTCTGTAATAGAACCGGGAACAGATTGGAGTGCCGCACGACCAGGAGCACGGGCACGGGTCCGGGCCGCTCCGTGCGCGTCACCGTGTCCGCGAGCACATCGGGCTGTTTCTTCGCGTTCATGGCGCTTTGCAGGTGCAGTTCGTCGTAAGCGCGCGCGCGCAGAACGCAAATGCAGATCAGAATCAGAGAAATTGAAAAGGCGCGTTTCAGTGCGACAGGCATGAAAGACTCCATTGGCGGGCGTTGCCGTTGTTGCGGGAATTATAACAGAGGCCCTCGCGCCTTAAAAACCGCGCCGGGGGCGGATCATTTCATCTCCGGCGCAAGGCAGTAGGGAGAGGACATGACATAATGCGGAATCTCGAACACGAAACACGCATCGGCTGCGGCATCCGGCTCAATCGTGAAGGAGAAGTCGTAGAGCGTGTACCCTTTGACCTTTTTCTCGCGGCGCGTGAATGACGGGGCCTTCACCGGGGCGTACGGCTCTCCGTTTTTATACAGCACAAGCTCGGGCTTGTATCCATTGTAGAACTTGGCGGCTGCCGTGCCCGTGATTGCGAGTCCGCCCGCGGGAGCGGTGCGTGTCTGGATGTCCGGGCGTTCGTTCAACTCGATCATGCGCGCATTGAATGCGGCCACGAGGCGGCCGCGTCGGAACGCTTCGAGCAGGGACGCGCGCGAGAACTCGTCCGGGTATGCGTATGTGGTGAATTCGCCCAGCACGGTCTGGGACATGAGGTGCATGTCAATGCCGGACACCACGAAGGGCCGCGCGCCAGAGCGCAGGGAGTTCAGATAGGCGTTGTGCGCCACGGCGAAGGTCTTGCCCTCTTCGTATCCTGGGCCGAAGTCGTTGAAAAACTCGATGCCGTGGAAGATTTCGGGATTGGCGCTCCATGCCGGGCACGACCACGGGTGGTTCCAGATTACAACCGCGCCCTCGCGCTCCATTTCCGTCATGAGTCCCGGCATGTCTCCGGTCCATGGCGAGGCGTCCATGACCGCGGGCGTTCTGGTGTCGCTCAAGGCGTTCACATGGCACAGGATCTTCGCGTCTTCTTTGACCTCGCGCGCTACATTGAGTTCCCGCGCGGCCAGCACCAGGAAGCCGTCCGCGTTCAGCGGGTCAACAATATAACGGTATTCTTCAAAAGAGAGATAGTTCGCATGCGGGCTGAACATGATGCCCTTGTAGTTTTCTTTCTTGAGCCATTGCACGATGTTGGCCGCGGTCTCGGTTCCGTCGTCGCCTTCAAGTTTCTGATGCACATGCACCCACATGGGCACGGTCTTGAACGCTTCGCCCGCGTACGCGCGTCCGCAAACCAGCGCCAGCAGCGCCGCCGCAATCATCCATTTCCCGCCCGTGAGTTTTGCCATGATTCACCTTCCCTGTTTCCCAATAATGAACGCCACAGCCAAAATGCTACAGTCCGTATTCTAAACGCCATGCCAAAAAAATGGAACGGGCGTGAGGCGTGCCGAGAATCTTATTGCCGCCTGACCGCTATTTTGCAAAGGGCCTGTTTTTTATCCGCAACTGCGCTATGCTTTCATAAGAGCGCGGCTTTGTCCGCGCAACAGTTCATGCGGATCGTTGAAACCCATATCTTCGGTGCAGGAACGCCGCTTTAAGCGGCGCACGCGAGCAAGAAACCGTTCTCGAAACTCCCGCTGCCAGATATCCATACTGTCCGCAACTCCGCGCTTTTTGCGCGCGGAGCGACCCCCGCCGTCAGGGCCGCGCTTTCATGCGCGCCGTGAGCGCGGGCGATTTCAATTAAAGGAAGAGGCGGCGCGCATGCCGCCTCGCGTGAAATGTATCATGTCAAGTTTTGAAGAACTCAACCTGGACGCCGGGCTGCTGCGCGCGGTCCAAGCCGAGGGCTACACCGCGCCGACGCCGATCCAGACGCAGGCCATACCCCTGGTTCTGGAGGGCCGTGATCTTTTTGGTTGCGCCCAGACCGGCACCGGAAAAACTGCGGCGTTCGCCCTGCCCATTCTGCAGAGGCTGGCCCATGGCAAGCAGCCGCCCAAAGGCCGCCGGCCGGTGCGCGTGCTCGTGCTCACTCCCACGCGCGAACTGGCCACGCAGATCGGCGACAGCTTCGCTGCCTACGGCCGCCACACCGGGCTGCGCCACGCCGTAATCTTCGGCGGCGTGAAACAGGGCGCGCAGGTGGACGCTCTGCGCCGCGGCGTGGACATTCTCGTGGCCACACCCGGACGGCTCATTGACCTTAACCAGCAGGGCTTCATCCGTTTCAACCATGTCGAGGTGTTTGTGCTCGACGAAGCGGATCGCATGCTCGATATGGGTTTCATCCATGATGTGCGCCGCATCGAGAAACTTCTGCCCAGAGAACGGCAGACCCTATTATTTTCCGCCACCATGCCCCCGGAAATCCGGGATCTGGCGGGCGCGATTCTGAACGACCCGCTCTCCGTGGCCGTGGACCCGCCCGCGTCCACCGTGGACCTGATTGAACAGCGCCTGTACTTCGTGGAAAAGCCGGACAAGCCCGCACTGCTCACGCACCTCATGCGCGACCCCGCCATGGATCGCGTTCTGGTTTTCACGCGCACCAAGTACGGCGCGGACAAAGTGTGCCGCCATCTGCGGCGCGCGGGCATCAAGGCGGACGCCATTCACGGAAACAAATCGCAGAACGCGCGCGAGGGCGCGCTGGCCGATTTCAAGCGCGGGCGCATCCGCGCGCTGGTGGCCACGGACATCGCTTCGCGCGGCATAGATGTGGATAGTGTGTCCCATGTGATCAATTACGACCTGCCGTACGAGCCGGAGAGTTATGTGCACCGCATCGGCCGCACGGGCCGCGCGGGTATGTGCGGGTCCGCCATGGCTTTCTGCGACGAAACCGAACGCAAGCTCCTGCCCGCCATCGAGCGGCTCATGAAGAAATGGATCCCCGTGGCCGAGGAAGACCACCCGTACCGCTCGCCGCTCAAGCCGCCTCTTCCCACAGTTCTGGAGCCGGGCCGCCGCACGGGTTCCGGGGGCGCACCGCGGCAGGGCAATCCGCCCCGCCAGCA
>JAGUYV010000322.1 GCA_020061125.1 bacterium
GCAGGTGGCCACATAGCGGCCGTGCGGGCCTCGCGCGATGCGCAGGTACTCGGCGCACAGCGGGCATGTGGCCTGCATCAGCTCCACGGCGTCCACCCCGGCCGCGTGGCCATGCTCGATGTAGGCGGTGATGACCATGTCCCACGCCGCCAGGGCCTGGGCCACAAGAGCAAGCTCTTTATTGGAATATTCTTTATATAAGCGCGCAGGGCGCTGGGCGCTGGGCGCTGGGGAAAGGCAAGGATTATCACGGAAATCACGGAGGCTCGGAGAACACGGAGAACCCCCGTTTTTTTGCGGCCGCAGGCCGCGATCCCTGTGCCCCTCTGTGGCCTCTGTGGTTGTCATTGCCTTTGCCTTTCAGTACTTCACAATCTGTTCAGCGAGCGACACGAAGCCGCCGAAGTTGTCCGTGTTGCTGAACCTGCTGTCGCAGGTGTTCCAGGACTGGTCGCAGCCCTGCTGGAGCGTGTACCCGTCGCCGGCCGCGGGCGCGGCCGAAAGCGCGTGTTCGAGTGTCACGGTTCCGGACGCGCTCGACAGCACGCGCCGCACCTGCCCGCTCGTGGCCCCGCTGGTCATGGTCAGGATGCCGTCTTTCCAGTAGTCGTCGGCCTCTGTGCGGGCCGCGTCCGCGATCTCGCTTGCGGTGGCGCCCGCGTCACAGGTCTGGGCGGTGACTTGCGTTGTGCTTGCGTCAAACGCGCAGTCCGAGTCCCCGAACACCCAGGGGCAGGACTTGTCGAATATGCGGCGCGGGCAGGTTCTGTCCAGCTTTGCCATCTGGCTCTTGCCGTGCACCTTGCAGTCGTCCTCATCGAGTTCGGTGTGCGCGCAGGTTCCGCTCCACACCATGACCGGGTCGCCGATGACCGCGCCCGCGGCGTTGAGGAACACCTGTTGCAGAACCATGCCGCCGCCGCGCAGGTCGTTGGCCACGGCCGCGGCGGCCAGGGCGGCGTCCACATTGTCGAGCGTGATGGTGATGGGATCCGTGGCCAGGGTGGTGTTCATGCCCGCCTGGCCAAACTCCATGCCGCGGCTGTAATAGGTGTCCGAGTCCACGACCAGGTTTTCTTCCCAGTCCGTGTAGCGCAGCGCCGAGCCTCCGGACAGGGTGAGTTCGAGGATGTAGCAGAAGGTGACGGCGGGTTGGCCGATCTCGGTGATGACATCCGCGTGGAGTGTGCGCATTTTGGAAGGCTCCTAAAGTCAACGGACACCGCGGAGACGCGGAGCCGCGGAGGGCACATGAATTACAGGCCCATGTCGTAGTTGGAGACGAAGTCCACGCCCTTTTCGGTTATCACGATGGCGGTGCCGCCCTCGATGGCCGCGCGCTGGAGCGCGTTCAGGAACTGGAGGAGCTGGCCGTCGTGGCCCATCGTGCTGAATGGCGTGTCTTCAAGCATGTTGGAGATGCGTTGCGCGGCTTCACGGTTGTTGTTCATTGGTGTTGCCCCCTTCAAATTTTTTTCAAGGACACCGCGGAGACGCGGAGTCGCGGAATGTTTATTCTCCGGCTTCGCCGGGATCCTGGGGCGGCGGCGTAAGATTGTGATCGCGCATCTTTGCACCGCCTATGAACTTGACACCCGGGATACCCGGGCCGGGCTGAAAAATTGGAAGCACGGACTCGGGCGCGTCATCGGGGCCGCCGATGATGACGCCCCTCTTTGTGATGTCCGGAATCACGCCGCCCGCTGGGCCGCTGGTCTCGATGTACTCGACCTCGGCCTTGTTGATGGAGATGCGCCCGCCATCAGGTTTTTCGAAGTGCATCCACACGGTGTCGCCGGTCCAGTCGCCCTTCACGGTCTTGTAGTGCCCGCTCTTGAATGCAATAAGGGTTTCGCCCTGTTTCACATTTGCCATGATGTTCAGCCCTCACTTGTATCTTGTTTGGTGCGGTACACGGCGCGTGGTTCGCGCACCTTAAAGCGGTCGTCATTGGCCTGTTTCCAGGCTTTAAGCGCGGCCGGGTTGCGCCACACGGTCTCGGTGCGCGGCTGCATTTTTTTGGCCGCGCCAGCGCCGATTATGCCCGTGCCGCGCGTGCGCCCGGCGGCCATGCACGCGGTCTCGAAATCCACGCGGTCCCAGCCTGCGGCTTCGAGCGGCGCATAGAGTTTGTGCGCGTAGCCTGACAGCATGACCATGCCGGGATACTCCAGAATCACGCGCACAAGCCGCTCGTGGTCCGCCGCCGTCAGCTCGTGCGCATATCCGCCGCTCTTGCGCGTGTCCGGAATGTAGGGCGGGTCCAGGTACGCCAGGGTCTCGGCGTGGTTGTGGCGCGCGAGCACCTTTTCCCAGGAGTCGTGCTCGATCTGCACGCGCATGACGCGCGCATGAATCGCGGGCAGCAGCTCGAAGATGGACAGCAGGCGGCTGGTCTGGCTGGCCATGCCGCGGTTCGAGCTGGTCACTCCGTAGCCCCAGCTCGCGCCGAAGTTTCCGGCAAAGGAATTGCGAGCCACCACGAACCATTTGTAGGCCATCATCACCGGGTCGGTTTCATTGGCCCAGGTCTCGCGGCAGTAGTTGTATTCCGCGCGGCTGAACGGCGTGTGCAGCACCAGGTGGTAGAACATGTTGAACAATTCCGGATCGCGCATCACGCGGAAGAAATTCACCAGGCCTTCGTCCGCGTCGTTGTAGGTTTCCACGGCTGACGGCTCCTTGGCGAACAGCAGGCTTGCGCCCCCTCCGAACGGCTCCACATAGAACTTGTGCGGCGGCATGAGGCCCAGCAGCTTAGCGGCCATCGCGCCCTTGCCGCCGAACCATGTGATCGGGCTTCGCAGTTTTTTTGTCTTGTCCATGATTCCCTCTCCGTGTCTCATTGATTGCCCTGCGGGCGGCGCGGTTCGGCGGCCGCGCCCTGCATCTTTTCTTTGCGCCCTCTGCCTCTCTGCGCCCTCTGTGTCCTCTGTGGTTATCATTGCCTTTGCCTTTGCTTTTCCCTACGCGCTACCCGCTACACGCAACTCGCTCGCCTCACGCCGTCACCTGCCGCAGCGGCACCCTCACGCGGAACCGCTTGTTCCCCGTTTTCTCGAAGGTCAGCTTGTCCGTGTCAAAGCGCACCAGGTACTGCGTGGAATCCAGCAGGCAGGTCCAGTGGAACGCCTCGTAGCGGCCCTTGCGCGCATTAAAAAAAGTCTGCATGCCCGTGGCGTCGCTCTCCGTGAGCGTGCGGAAATCAAGATCCCAGCTCTTGAGCGCCGATGCGCGGCGGCTCGCGCGGCGCTCGGTTCCGTTGCGGCTGGCGCTCACGCCCGTGTCCCACTCATCCGAGACCGGGTACGTGTAGTTTGGCGTGTATGTGAATTCAGGCGTGGGCATGTGGGCAGGCTCCCGTCTCCCGGCTTCCGGCTTCCGGCAAGGCAAAAGCGAAACCGAAACCGTTGATCACGAATTGGCACGAATTAAAGGCGAATAAGCACGAAGACTCGTTCGTGTGCATTCTGGTTTTATTGGTGTTCATTCGTGATCCGCCTTTCGCCTTTCGCTTTTCCCTGCGCCCTCTGTGGCCTCTGTGGTTATCCTTGCCTTTCGCCTTTGCCTTTGCCTGCACCCTGCGCGCTGCACCCTCACCCCGCGAAATACTGGCGCATCACGCCCGCGTTCTCGATGTCCGTGGCCACGGCGAGCGGCGCCACGGCGCGGGCGCTGGCCTCGGCGATGGCCGCGATGATTTGCCCGCGGGCCTGCACAAAGCTCTGGGCGTCGTCCGTGCGGATGTTGAACTGGTAAGTGTTCTGCACAATCTGCTGCTGATTGCCCGCGCCACCGCGCAGAATTTCCACGGGAATCTTGCGGTTGCGGCTCAAGGGCACCGCTGCCTCTGGCCCGGACTCGCCGAAGATGGCCGGGCGGTCCGTGACGCCGCCCTCGGCGAACAGGCCGAACACGGACAGCAGCCCCGCGGCCTTGCTGCCCTTGGGCGGGCCTGCGGAGACCGTTCCGTCCGGCTGCATGCCGCCGCCGAACAGCCCGCCGCCGAACAGGCCCATCATCATCTTGCGCGCCAGCATGTCGCTGAACGCGCGAATGTACATGTCCCGGATGTTGCCGAGCATGTCGCGCCACAGGTCCTTGATGCTCGAGATGTCGCGCTTAAAAAACGCAAAGAAAGTGTCGCTGAAACCCGTGCGCAGCCGCTCCGCGGCCTGCTGGCCGAACTCCACCATGATCTGCGCATCCTGCGCGAAGCGGCTCACCGTGTCGCTCCACCCCTGGCGCATGGCTTCCTGCTGCCCGATCTCGTTGTCCTGGATGCGCCGGCTGATCTCCTCGCGGATGCGCACCTTTTCGGCCTCGGCCGTGGCCGTGTCCGAGAGCATGCGCTGAAGCTGTGCAAACTCGAACTGCGCCCAATAGCCAGCCTGCGCCTTTTTGTGCTCCATTTCCGCGGCGTCTATTTCGCGCAGCTTGAGGCGGTACTCGCGGTGCAGTTCGGTGAGGTCGCCGTACTCGATGCGCTTGTCTTCGTAGTCGCGCCGGGCCGCTTCGCGCTGCACATCGAACTCGGAGGCCCCGGCCATGCGGATGTCCGTGAGGCCGCGGGCTTTCTGTTTCGCCGCGGCCGCTTCCTGCTGTTTTTTCTGCCGCTCTTCCTCGTCTATTCGCGCCAGTTCTTTCTTTACATACAGGTCTCCCAGTTCCCTGGCTCTGGGCGCGCCCACGGCCCCGGCGTTTTCTTCATATATCTCCTGTCCTCTTTTCCGCGCGTCGCGCCGGGCCTTGTCCTCGGGACTCATCACAAGCTCTGTTTTGAGTTCCCTGAACAGCGCGTTCTGTTCAATTTTCTTCCTGGCCTCTGCCTCGAAGTCTTCGAGCATGTCCGTGAGCCTGCCTCCCAGCCTGTTCAGGTTCTGCTCGCGCTCCCTGGCATCGCGCTCTGCCTCGGTGCGCGCGCGCTCCGCGGCGGCCGCGCGCTTTTCATTCACACCGGCGTACCATTGCTCGTCCTCAAACGCCTGGGGTCCGCTGGCCATGCCGCCTTTCAGCGCCGCGAACCAGCGATTAAATTTCTGCGCATTTTTCTGATCGGCAAATTGCGCGTGTATGTGCGCGCCGGTTGAATCATCGCTCGGGTCCAGATATTCGTCCTTCACATAGCCCTTGACCCCGGCCTGCCGCAATAATCCCTCGATGTATTTTTTCACGGCCGCCGATTCAGAGGCGTTTTTCAGCTTGAAGTCCAGGGCCAGGCCCTGCGTGTGCTTTCCTTTTTTATGAAATTTGTCGTTGAACGCCGTGAACTCGTCCACGAAACCCTGCTCGTTCAGAAAATGCGCCAGCGCGTAGGTGCCCTGCTGCGCCGGGCCGCGGTCCTCGGCTGTCTTTTCCCTGGTTTTTTTCGGAGCGGCCAGCGTCTTGGGTTTCATGAATCCGCTCATCCTGCCGTACAATTCCTCGAAATTGCCCGTGCCGGCCGCTGCCTTGCGGCCATCAGATCCAATGAGGGGCTGCTCGTATTCTTTTATCTGCTCTCCAAGCCCTCCGCCAGGCGCGAACCGCTTTTCATATTTCACGTTTCCGGCCATGACCAGTTCCATCGTGCCCTTGAGTTCGGCCGCCTGTTTCGAGAGCCTCACAAATTCGTCCGCGGACAGCTTTTTCCCAAACGCCGCGAAGTCGGGCCGCCCCCTGGGATCTTCAACCAGAACCTCGCGCAGTTCCTTGTGCCAGGTCCCCGATGCCGGATCGTAGACCATTTGCGGCATTTTCTTTTTTATCTTTGGTCTGGTATTGTGCTCGTCGCTCGTGAACGCGCCGCCCTGTCGCAGTAGGCGCTCATCTGTTTGTTTGCCCGTTTCTTCGCGCCCCGTTTCGCCATACTCGCCGCGCGAGCCGAGCGCCCCCGCAATTTCAATTGTCTCGTAAGCCTTCTTGTATTCCTCCCAAGCCTTGCTTCCGCCCTTGTTCAGCTCGGCCTTTATTTCTTCAGGCGTCATGCCCTCGTATTTTTTCGCGATTTTCTGCGCGGCCGCCAGGCTGTTCATCACCGTCTCGGCCCGCGCGTTCCGCGCCTTTGCGTTGGGCTGCTCGTCAAGCAGGTCCTGAAGCTCCTTCTTGGCGTCGCTGGCCTGCCTGATCATGTCCGCCAGTTCCATCACTTTGCCTATGGCATAAGTCAGCACCGTCATGAACCCCGCCAGGGTCAATGCGTTAAGAGACGCCCCGAACGATTTCACTTTGGTCGCCGTGTAGCCCACATCTGTGGTGAATGTGTCCAGCTTGACAGAGGCCGCGGCAAGGGCTAACTCATACGCCGCCAGCGCCGAGCGCACGGCCTCAATGGCCGCGCTGAATTTCTTGTATGCGGAGAGCATGCCGGCCACAATGGCCACGGCCGCGACCATGTGCCGGTTGTCGGACAAAAATCTGAATAACGAGACCGCGCCCGCAAGCAGCTTTTTGGTCCACTCGTACATGTCCGTGAGTGCGTTGCTCGCCCGCTTGGCCCACTTTTCGAGCTGCCCGTTTTCGGCAAGTTCATCCACGGAGGCGAGAAGCCTTCCTATTTCCTTCTTCGCAAAATCAAACACGCCGGCGTCCGCGATCCTGTTCAAAAACAGGACCCAGGCGTCCTGCATCATGCTGATCTGCCCGGCCCAGGTTTTGGCCATCTTGTCCGTCATGCCGCCGATGCCGCTCTCCGCGCTCGACGCCGCCTCGAACATGGCCTTGCGGAATTCTTCGAGCGACATGTTGGCCAGGTCCGACGCGTTCTCAAGGCCCTTGAAATCCTTAATCACATTCAGAATGCCGCGCTCGCGGAATATGTCCGCGGCCCCGGCCCCGGCGCTGAACGCGCGCCCCGCGGCCGCCGCC
>JAGUYV010000126.1 GCA_020061125.1 bacterium
CCAGTTTCCTGCCCATCCTGTTCTGGACCGCCATGGCCGCGGCTGCGGCCGCGTTGGTGAGCCTGCTTATCACGCGCCGCATCACGCGCACCCTGAATATGCTGCGCCAGGGCGCCACACGCTATGCGCGAGGCAACCTGGGCCGCCGCCTTCCCTTGCCGCAGAGCGAGGAGCTTGCCAGCCTGGCCCGCGCCATGAACGACATGGCCGAGCAACTCGACACCCGCATCCGCACCATCGTGCATCAGCGCAATGAACTCGAGGCCCTGCTGGCGGGCATGATGGAGGGCGTGCTGGCCGTGGACACGGGGAACCGCATGATAAAAATCAACAGCGCGGCCGCGCGCCTGCTGGGCGTGACCGCGGCGGACGCACAGGGCCGCGCCCTCGAGGAGGTGGTGCGCAACACAGACCTCCAGTGCTTCGTGGCGCGCACCCTCAAGAGCCGCCGCCCGGTCGAGGGAGAAATCATTCTGCGCCAGGACAGTGACCGCTTCCTGCAGGCGCACGGCACGGTGCTGCGCGACGACGAGTGGCGCGCCATGGGCGCGGTCGTGGTGCTCAATGACATCACGCATCTCAAGCGCCTCGAAACCGTGCGCCGCGATTTCGTGGCCAATGTATCCCACGAACTCAAAACCCCCATCACCTCCATCAAGGGATTCGTGGAAACCCTGCAGGACGGCGCCATCGCCAATCCCGAGGATGCGCGCCGTTTCCTTGACATCATCGAGCGGCACGCGGACCGCCTCAACGCCATCATTGACGACCTGTTGAGCCTCTCGCGCATCGAGCAGGAGTCGGACCGGGACGCCATCGCCACTGCGCCCGGCCCGGTGCGCCCGGTGCTCGAAGCCGCAATACACGACTGCTCCGCGCGCGCAGACGCCAAAAGCATCGGCGTGACCCTGGAATGCCCAGGCGATCTCTGCGCGCTCATCAACAGCCGCCTGCTCGAACAGGCTTTCATCAATCTTATAGACAACGCCATCAAGTACAGCGAACCCGAGACGCAGATTACGGTCATCGCCGAGGAAGACGGGGACGATGTGCTGGTGCGCGTCAAGGACCAGGGCCGGGGCATTCCCGCGGAGCACCTGCCCCGGGTGTTCGAACGCTTCTACCGCGTGGACAAGGCGCGCAGCCGCAAGATGGGCGGCACGGGCCTGGGCCTGGCCATCGTCAAACACATCGCGCAGGCGCACGGCGGCGCGGCCTCCGCCGCCTCGGAGCCGGGCAGAGGCTCCACCTTCACGCTCCGTCTCCAGAAAGCGTAATTTGCCATTCCGCATCAGCTGCGAACGATCGCCCGCAGCCGCGGGGTTTGCCGCACGCGCCGCTTCCGGTTTATAATGTGCTTGGATCGTATAAGCGTGAAAGCCGGGAGGGTTTGCCATGCCGCAACATCTGAAATCCGCGATTATGCTCATGCTGTTGATTTTCACGGCAAGTATTCGCGCGTCCGCTGAACAACTGGTGAATGTGAAAGAAACGGCCGACGGGGTTCAGACGCGGGCGGGCGAGACCGCGGGGTGGAAGGATGTGGACAAAGAGGCGTCTGTGAAACCCGGCCACACTGTGAAAACCGGCGCGGGCGCTAAAGCGGTTCTCACCTGGTTCGACGGATATGTGCTGCGCATGGATCCGCTCACCGTGCTGGAAATCGAGACCGCGGAGGCCATGGGCGAGACGCGCAAAACCACTCTCAAGATGACCAGCGGCCGGATTGTGGCCCGCGCGCCCAAGCTCAAAACCAAAGATTCCTCATTCACGATTCAGACGCCCACCGCGGTCACGGGCGTGCGCGGAACCGCGTTCGAGGTACTCATCACCGAGGACAACCAGACCATTGTCACATGCATCGAGGACGCTGTGTTCGTGGCCGCGGAAGCCGCGGAAGTGATTCTCGAACCCGGATTCACAACAACGGTTATTCCGGACACGCCTCCCGCCGAACCCGCTCCTGCGCCGCAGGAACAAATTGATCTGCTGAAAAAGGAAGTGGAGGCCATTGCGCCCGCGGAAGAGGAGACCGGGGCGGACAGCGGCGCCGGCGCTCCGGCGGATAGCCAAGACACTGCGGACAAGGCCGCGGAACAGGCCCAGGAAAATGTGCAGGACATCATTCAACAGGTCATTGACGATGCGGTGGACCAGTCCACACAAGACTCCATGGAGGATTACAACTATCCATACTGATCGCCCGCACACCCGCAAGGCAGAGCGCCGGGACAATGCCGTGGCAGCGCTCATGGCTTGCATTTGCCGCGCTACGCTTCCCGCTTTTTTCTTTTTGACAATGCTGTCCTATCCCGTTTCCGCCGCGGAAAACAAGCTGCCCGCGCCTCCGCACTACAGCGCCGCCTTGAGCATGAATCCCGAAACCGGCGCGCCCCAGGGCGTGCACATCGTTTCCGGCGGCGAATCTGATTATTACTTTGATACGCCTTACATCCAGTTTGTTTCCGAAAACCCGCCGGAAGGATACGCCCAATCTCCGCATTTCATGGAATGCGTCACGGACGAAGCGCCGCTCGTATTCGACTGGGCCGCGCCGCTGCCGGATGACGAAATTGTGTGCGCTCTGCGTTTCGAGGGCGGTCAATCAGGCTCGTGGCAAATGTCGCTGCTGGCCGCCAGAACCGGCATCATGGCGCATATAGACAACGGACCTCACCGATTCAAAATGTTCTTTTCCGGCGACCGCTGGCTGCCCGCGGGATCCGAGTTCGTTCAAAACATGGCGGTATACGCCGGGGATCCGTTCGGCATCCTCGCGGCCACGGAACTTGGCGCGTCCTTCATCGCGTGGCGCCCGGCCACACTCGAGCAAAAAGCGCTGGCGTTCGAGCACATCACCCAGGCGCGGCATAGCCGCGACGGCATGATATCCGACTGCGTGCTTCAAATTCCCGGAGACACGGACTCATTCAAACTGCGGGACGACGACAACGACGGGCAATGGAGCGAGATGTACCTGGCGGCCGAGAGCTTCCGCTGGGCCGCGACCGGCGATCCCGCGGCGCGAGAGAACGCGCAACGCACCTTCCGCGCCATGATCAAGCTGCTCACCATCGCGCCGGTCAAAGGTCTGCCAGCGCGCTCGGTTCTGCCCGCGGCCCAGTGCCCGGGCGCGGACCCGCACAACTGGCGCATGCTCGCGGACGGAACCGAGTGCTGGAAATCCGACACCAGCGTGGACGAGCTTGTGGGACACTACTTCGGACTGCCCGTGTATTACGATCTCGCGGCGGACGACGAGGAGAAGCAGATCATCCGATCCGCAATCGCCGATCTCACGGACTATATCGTGGACAACAGCATGCGGTTGCTGGACGAAAACGGAAATGTCACCACGCACGGGAACTGGGATCCCGAGTGGGTCAACACAGTGGGTCGAACGGGCGACCAGGGCCTGAACTCGGTGCAGGCCCTCAACGCCCTGCGCAGCGCGCACCATATCACCGGCAATTCCAAATACCTCGATAAATACCACGAACTCGTCTCCCGGCACGGATACCACAAGAACGCTCTCAAGTGGAAGGAAACCGGGGACCGGTTCCAGGTCAACCACGACAGCGACGAAATGGGATTTCTTTCGTTTTACAACCTGTTGCGGTATGAAGACGACGAATCCCTGCGGCGCTATTATCTCGAAGGGCTGCGGCGCGCGTGGGAAAACGACCTGCCGGAGCGCAACCCTGAACAGATCGTCATCTACGGGGCCTTCGCAAAAAAGGATTACAGCCTGGACCTGGCCGTGCGCACCCTCCGGGAGATCCCCTTGGATCTCGTTAAATGGAGCGTGCGAAACAGCGGTCGCGCGGATCTGCCGCACGACTCCGCGCCGGACCGGTTCGGCCGCGCGCAGAGCGTTTTCGTTCCTCCCTACTCCGAAACCCGGACCATCCGATGGTCCGAAAACATGTATCAGCTCGACACGGACGACGGCGGCCGCAGCGAGGCCATGCCCGTGTTCTGGCTGCTCCCATACTGGATGGCGCGTTACCACGGCATGATTCGCAATCCGTGATTCACGCCTTATGCAAAGTAAGGATTTGTCTGACAAGAGCGTTTTTAGCGTCAAACTCCCAGAAACGCATAACAAATATATGGAATATTTTCTGTAGGGCTATTGACTACACGATCCCTTAAACAGGGCATAAGCATTCCATATTATAAATTCTTGCGGTTTTTCATGTTTTCAAAACGGGTCCTCTCACTCGCGGAATTTCCCCACAAAATCCTTTTATTATTGTGATATTTTGATTTATTCGCGTCAGCGAAGCGCTCCTCGGAGCAATGCGCGCGGCATGCTCCCGCTAATCTGGAATTTGGATTCCTGAATTTTGTAATGGCATTCCCGACATGTGCATTTCCGCGCTCCGGTCGCTCGGTTTTGTGATCTGGATCAATTCCCGCCTCCATTTGCCGATTCCTGTTTATAATGGCAGTACAGAATGGGATTCTGAATGAAAGGAATTATGCCCGTGATTATCAGCATTACCAAACAGCCGCTTTGCATTGTGGCCACGGACAGTTCGCAGGTCAAAGCTTACGATTTCGAAGATCTCGCAAACAGCCAGTACACATACGATGCTCAAAAGCTGCATGTGGACAGAAAGACGATCATCGCCGAGGGCGGCAATCCCATGATCTTCTCATCGTTCAAGCGGCGCGTGACTCTGCCCGAGGTTGTGACAGTGGGACTGGAATACATGCTCAAGCGCGCTCCCACGCTGCTGAACCGCTCGGCCCGCGCATGGGAGACCGAGTCACGGATCAAGCACCCCAAGGTGGATCTCGAAACCCTGCGCCAGGCGCGGCACACATGGTCCATTGTGGCGGGCTGGAACGACAAGCGCCGCAAGATCATGGCCGGCGCCGTGGCGGATAACCCGGCGCTCAACAACCAGTCCCCGGACAACGGGTTCCTGGTTCAGTGTTTCAATATGACCCTGCGCCGCGCCGTACAGGACATGATGAAAGAGATGCTGTTCGGTCCGCGCAAAATGCTCCACACCCGCGAGGGCATGGAGGAAACCGCCATCAAGGCGCTCCATCACGCGGCTTCCATCGAGGAAAAAATCACGGGCGTCAAAACCATGGGCGGCCCGCTGCGCCTGGCCGTGATCGAGGCCGACGCCAGGCCGCAACTGTTTGTGGCCGAGGGAATTTCCGTCTGATTTCAGTTGGCAATCAAATAAGACTGCGCTTGACGGGCGGCGGGGAGACTCGCCGCCTTTTGCGTATGCGGAAAGCGGGCTGGCCCGGAATTCGTCACACGCCGAGGTCGGCTTTTACGAACAGGGGTTCGTAATCAAACCCGGCCTGGCGGATGTTTTCGGCGCCGCCTTCCTGGCGGTCTATGATGCCGATGATCCTGATCACATCGGCGCCCGCGGCCTTGAGCGCGTTGGCGGCCTTGATGCACTGGCCCGCGGTGGTGATGATGTCTTCAACCAGGGTCACTTTGTCGCCGGGTTCGAGCACGCCTTCGATGGGCTTGGAGGTGCCATAGTCTTTGGTCTGTTTTTTCACGATCACGAACGGGAGGCGGGTTTGCAGGGACACGGCCGCGGCCAGGGGCACGGCGCCCAGTTCCGCGCCCGCGATGCGCGCGGTTTCTCCAGGCAGCATTTCCGCCACAAGGCGCGCCACAGCGCCGAGCAGCTCCGGCTTTGTTGTGAACAGATATTTGTCGAAATAGTATTTGCTGCGGCGGCCCGACGACAACACAAAGTCGCCTTCGAGATATGCCGCCTGTTTAATTCTCGCGGCCAGTTCCGGTTTATTCATTGGTGTCATTCTTCCTCTCATGGGAATGCGCGGCGTCATCGCTGCCCGGAGCCTGTGATATCTATGCGCAGGGATTTGATCGCGGGCGCGGCGCGGTCTCCGGCGATTTCCGTGTTCGGCCCGTGAGCGAGCTTGATGCGCACGGGCGCTGGGCGCATGGGGTCCGGCGCCGTGGCGTCCACGGTCACCCACGCGCCGTCAATATACGCTTCGTTCCAGAAATGCGCAATAAGCAGCCCGCCGGTGTAAATGACCCCTGTGGCGACGCGCACGGGAATGCCGCGGCTGCGCGCCATGGCCGCAAACAGAATCGCGACATGCTTGTTCATGCCCGCGCCCCGGGCCAGGGTTGTGGCCGCGGCGTGGTCGTTGTTCCATGTGGCCGGATCCGGGCGGATGTTTTCATGGATCCAGCGGGCCATGAGCCGCGCCTGTTTGAGTGCACCTGTTTCCTTGGCCACGGCTTCGGCCGCGGCGTCCCGCACAGCATCGTGCGTGGATTGAATTTTTGAATCCGCGGCCAGGCAGGCGCGCCGCTCGGCATCCGAAATTTTGGCTTTGTCCGGCGCATACGGCTCGCGTGTCACGCGCACGCTGGCCCGGTACGGGCCTCTGCGGCTGGACGAGTTGCTCCGCACTTTCTGGTGCGCGCTGGTCAGAGTCAATTCTGCTTTAACGCTCCATGTGATGTCCGCGTCAATCCAGGCCAGGGTTTCGCTGTTGGGCAGCTTGCGGCCCGCGTCCAGCACGCTGCTGTCCGTAACATCCCATGATTCAAACTCCTTGACCGCTTGAAAATCCCTTGCGGAAACCCGGACCTGCTTGATGCCCACAGCGGGTTGCACGCATTCGTACACGGCGCCCCTGGCGTCCATTTTTACGAAGGTTTCGAGTCCGTCAATTTCCGTGCGCAAGAGGATCGCATCGAACACCTTGCCGTCCTGGGTCACGGGCGCCCTGCCCTCGACAAACACGGCCATCTCGGAAACGGACAGTCGGTCCATTCCCGGATTCACCACCTTGATGACGCGGGATTCGGGACCGTTTTCGAGATCGAGACGGGAAAGCAGAATGGGCGCCGCGCTCACCGGCACCGCGCCCATGGGATACGGAGTTTCCATGCGGTGCGTACGAGCGCTGTTCTTGGAGGTCACGAACAGGCTGTTGTTGTCGGACTTTGCGGTCAGCTCATATTTCTCCTTGCCCATTGTGAGCGCGCTTTCCATTTCCAGAAGCCGCAGATTGCCGCCGATGATCTCGGTACTGCGCTGCAGCGTGTCCCTGAACGCGTTCTTAATCGAGATACGCATGTAAATTTCCGACTCGATGGCCCAGCGCGCAAATTTCGGGTCTCCGCCCTTGAGTTTTTTCAGGGTCGTGTGCGAGTACCCGATGGGCGCGCCGCCTTTGTAAATGAGGAAAATTTCCGTGCGTTCCTTAAGCCCGTCGTCCGCGGGAACGGCCGGGGCCGCGTATGCAACAAGCGCAAGCAACAGCGCGAACAACAGGGGTGCGTGACGCCGCGTGTGTGAAAACATGAAGGATAGTATAACGGGGAAAGCGTGAGCGCGCCACAGGGCCGCCATGCGCCTACTGGCCCGCGCTCACAACCGGGGTCCACACCACGAAGGGGCGCATGGTGAGGTTGCCGGCCGCATCCACATCCACGATGCGGAAACTCCACGCCTCGCCCGGCAGGTAGCTGCTTGAAGCCGTGCCCGTGCTAATGAAGAGCGTGTCCCCGTCCTCGCGCATGTAGTTTTTGTGCGTGTGCCCGAAGAAATAGTATTCCACACCCTGCGCCCTGACGAATTTCGCAAATTCGTCGCGCTGGATCACCGGGAACTTGTCGTCGCCAGCGAATGCGCTCATGTTCATGGGGTCGTGATGCGCGAACAGAACCGGGCGCAATTTCATGGCCCTCGCTTCCGCGATCCGGTCTTTAACCCAATCGAACTCGCCGTGGCCCATGATTCCCAGGGAGCGGGATCCGACGGCGTCAATAAGCGCGGCGTCGAGCCGGTCGGAATACGCCGGGGGCCAGTTGTAGGTGTTGAATCCAATGAAACGGAACGGGCCGTAAGTGAATGCGGACCGGTGCGGGCCGAACGCCTCTGCCCAGAATGTCCTCCCGTCTATGCCCAGGCCCATCATGGTGTACAGGTCGTGGTTGCCCGGCACAATAAACGCCGGAACCTTGAGGCCGTCCAGAACCTCTCGGAGCGCCTGCGCGTAGTCAGCTTCGTATGTCGTGGGATAGTAAACCAGATCCCCGGTGAGAAGCACAAAGTCGGGCCTGGCGGCGCTCACCGCAGCCATGGCCTTTGCGCGCAGTTCCTGAAGAGGAATGCCGGGGTTGTTCTTGCCGCCGCGCTCGTCGCCCACATGGAAATCGGTGAGAACCACGAACCGGAACGCTGGTTTGAACTCCTGAACCACGCTCACCGCGTGCCCTCGGCACTCGGTCTCCACGCCCTCACCCTTCTTGCGTTCCACGCAAAAATCATACAGGCCCTCGGGCGCATCCACGGGCGCGGCCAAGGTCAGCCTCTTCTGTTCCCGGCAATCAAAGGCCTTGCTCACAAGCACGGGTTGCGCGCCCGTCCCCGCGCTCGGGCGCAGGCTCACCAGTGTGATGCGCACGGCTCGGCCGCACTCCAGTCCCGCCTCGAAATAATCGCCGGGACGGAGCATAACCGGCGCGCTCGTGGACGGATAGGCGATGATGTTTCCGTCCGCCGCCAGAGAAGGTCGCGGCCACAGCGCCGCAAACAGCAACATTGCAATAACCGCAAAACCCGCCAACCGTTTCACTCTCATTCCTCGCTCTCCCCGCGCCGCTTCGTGCTTCCATGTTACACGCATTCGCGCATCCTGTCAGCAGAAGCGCGCACCAGGAAAAAAGCACGGCGCGCATGCGCCGTGCCGGTTCATTGAAGCGGAGCGCGATGAGCGCGCGCGGCTTACAAATTCTTTTTCCGCAGATAAACCACCCAGTAGAGCAGGCCCACGAACCCGGCGCCGCCCACGATGTTGCCGATCGTCACGGGAACCAGATTTGCGGTGATGAATGCGCCCCATGTCAGGTGCGACAAATCCAGTCCCAGCGCCGCGGCGAACGGCGCGCTTTTCAGGAGAATGCCCATGGGAATGAAGTACATGTTCGCGATGCAGTGTTCAAAGCCCAGGGCCACAAAGGCGGTGATCGGGAACACGATGGCCAGAATCTTGCCGCTGATCTGGCGCGCGGACAGGGCCATCCACACGGCCAGGCACACCAGCCAGTTGCACCCGATGCCCCGGAAAAAGGCTTCGGAAAATGTGAGGTTCACCTTGGCGTTGGCGATGGAGAGCGCCTGCGCGCCCACCGCGGAATTCGCGGTTTTCCACAGGTTCGAGTGATACATGATCCACACGAGAAGCAGAGAGCCTGCGAAGTTTGCGAAATACACGATGGCCCACTTGCCCAGCATTTCGCCGGGCGTGATCTTCCTGTCCGCGATGGCGGCGATCATGAGGTTGTTGCCGGTGAACAGCTCGGCGCCCGCAACCACCACCAGAATCAGGCCCACGGAAAAGACCAGGCCCGAGAGCAGCTTGGCCACGCCTACGCCCATGAACGCCGCGGCGTCGTGCCCCACCAGCGTGGCCAGGGCCGCGCCGAACCCGATGTAGATGCCCGCGAACAGGCCCAGAATCAAGAGCGGAACCAGCGGCAGCCGCGCCTTGCCCGGAGACACGGTGCGCGTGACCGCGTGGCACACCGCCGCGGGCGCGCTGAACCCCACTCCCCCGGTCACGAGATCAATTTTCTCCATGAGGCGCCCGTACACCTCCTGCCGGTCTTCGGCGCGGGCCTGCTCGCGCCACTGGATGGCCCGCTGCGCCACACGGTTGATCTCCTCGGGCGAAAACGGCTTCTCCAGATACTCGAACACCCCGTTCTTGGCGGCCCGCACCTCGAGATCATTCGTGGGATACCCCGTGATCATGATGACCGGTGCGTGCGGATTGGTGCGCCTCACGCACTCCACCAGCTCGATGCCGTTGATGTCCGCCATCATATAGTCGGTGATGATCAGATCGAAATCGCCCCGCGAGGCCTTGCGCACCCCTTCGAGGCCGGACAGCGCCGTGTCCACCTCGAAACCCTGCTCGCGGAAGGTGCGCGAGCAACTGTCCACAACAATGTTTTCGTCGTCCACAATTAGGATTTTCTTTGTTCCGTTCGCGCCCATGATCGCCTCCTTGTGCATGAATGCGGCCGAAGCCGGTTATGTAAAGGCCGAAGCCGCGCGGCCCCGCCAACTGATTGCGGAAAAGAGATCCCGCGGCGCGGCGGCGGCCGCGGGATCCCGTGCTCCCGTGTCACCACGCTTCGATGCACAGGCGGCGCATCAGAAACTGCTTCTGTTCCGGCGTGAGCCGCCCGGCGTGTTCCTCGAACCAGCGGATGTCGCCGCTGGTGATGGCCGCCGCGGCTTCATGTCCCAGCCCGGCCGCGCTCGGAATTTGCGCGCGCAGCCCGTGGTCCAGAAATGCCGCGAAATACCCGCCGTCCGCCACGGCCCGGTTCAGCACGGACATGACCTGATCCGCATCAATGAACACCTCCGGCGCTTCCTCGGGCGAGGCCGGCTCCGGCTCCGGCGCGAATACGGCCGCCGGTTGCGGCGCTTCTTCTTCCCCGGGCTGCTGCGGCAGCCGTTCCAGCACCTTGTTCACCACGGTCAGAATTTCATCCGGAGTGAACGGCTTGGGAATGAAGTCTTCCGCGCCCACCTTGATAGCCTCCACGGCCGTGGGCACCGAGGCGTATCCCGTGATCATGATCATGGCCAGGGACGGCTGCTTCTCCTTGATGCTGCGCATGACTTCCAGTCCGTCAATGTCCGGCATCTTGAGATCAATGATGGCCACATCGAACACTTCCGTATCCACCTGTTCGAGGCCTTCTCTGCCGGACAGCGCGAACTTGATGCTATGCCCCTCTTCCTCGAAAATCCGCTGGCATCCCTTGCAGATGCTCAACTCGTCGTCTATGACCAGAATTTTGTGCGGCGCTTTCATTGGAATCAGCCCCTTTCGCGTTTTGCGCTTCCTGGCCATGCATTGAGCAACCTGCGTGCCAGCCCCCGCAACGAACGCTCCCCGGCAGTCGCGATGCGGATGCGTCGCGTGGAAAACCCCTGCACCAAAGGCAATATTTATTTCGAGGAATTTTTTTGCGGCGCGCGCCCCGCCCCGGCCCGAACCGGGCCGGAACCGAAAACAGTATATTTTTCCCATACACCCGCAGCCACCGCGGGACCGCCGTCCCCGTACCTACGCCGGACAAACGCAACGGCGCGAGTGCGGGTCCGGCGCTTTGCGCGTATTTAATTATCAAAACACAGTTGCGGCAAATCTCGCTGGTGTGCTAAAATGCCCCCATTCGCCAGCAACGGCGGCATCTCGTTTCGGGGATAAACGCTATGATTAGACGCTTCATCCTGGCCCTTTCCGCGGTTGTGGTTTTGGCAATGGGCGCGACGGCGCATGCAGCCTCCGGTCCCATGAGTCTCCCCAGCGCGGACATTCCCGTATCCAGCCGTCTGAACAAGGTGGAATACCATTACATAGACCTGGGCAAATCCTTCACCTACGAGACCGGCTTCGGGCGCGTGGATGTGACTTCCAGGGGGAGCGCGGCCGGCCTGCGCGCTCGCGTGTCTCCTTCCCTGGATGCCGGATTCTCCTATTTCGACTTTGCCGTGGATTCCTACTTCATGGGCACGCAGGTCGGCGACTCAACGGCCCGCGCCAGTCTCTTCACATTTAATAAACGCTTCACCGTGAACGGCGTGGCGGCGGACCTGGCCTACGGATATCTGGACAACGCCTCGATTTCGGGCGTGCACCTTCTGTCGCTCACGCACACGCGCAATGCTTATGGAATAGACTGGACGGGCGGGCTGACAGCCTGGGGCGGGGGCGCGGCGGACGAGCGCGCGGGCGCTTTCGCGGAAATCACCTGGCGGCCCGCGCCCGAGCTGGCCCTGTTCGCGCATTACAACAGCGCGGATCTGCTCAAGGCGTTCCAGTGCTACATCATCGCGCCCGCCGCTCAAAACATCGGAACAGTGAACACCTCCGGCGCGCCCAAGGACGCATTCACCATGGGCGTCACGGGCCGCGTGCTCGACACGGTCAATGTCACCTTCGCGGTGTACGATGTGGATGTGCAGATGCAGCCGGTTCTCGGCATTTCCTACACACGCTAAAAGGGGATCGCCCATGCGACAACGCGGGATATTTCTGCTGCTCACACTCTGCCTTGCGGCCCTGGCCGCGGGCTGCGGAGGCTCCGGCCAGAACATCGGCAGCTCCGGATCCCTGCCCCCGGCTTCGGTTGTGGGACGAGCCAATGTCACCGGCGCGCTCTTCGCGCCTCCAGGCGTGGATGTCTCGGGCGCGGCGCGCGCCGCGGCGCAGGGCAATTCCTGGAAAACTTCGGCCGTGGCATACGCAGAGATCGCGCTCTACACCATGAATGCGGACGGCAACCTGGTTCCCCTTGGCGACCAGTACAACACCCTCACCGACGCGGACGGCAATTTCACCCTGTATTATGTGCCCCCGGTGAACAATCTCATCGTTATCGGCACCAAGAACGCCAAGGTCAACAACCAGCCCAAGAAACTCAAGGTAAGCAAGTTTTTGTCCATTACGCAAACCGATGTCGTGACCGGCAGTCTGGTTGACAGCGGCGATGTGGACGCCGCGTCCACTCTGGCCGTGGCCGCCATGCAGGACCTCCTCGCCACGCTCAATGCAAGTTTGCCCGCGGATCAACAGCTTTCCGGTTCAGACTTGCCTCCGGAAACCCTGGCCTCAATCCTTTCCGAAATCGAATCCGCGCTGGCTGCGGATCTGGCGTCCGGCAATCCAACCGTGGATCTGTCGGCGCTCACAACGGTAGACATAACCGCACCGGACTCGGCGGCGGCACAGGCTGCGGCCGCACAGTTGAACAACCTTGCGAACTCCCCATCGGGCGCAACATTGAACACGCTCATCACAACCGCCGCCACAACGGGCAGCGTGCGCGTCACAGTCAAGAACCAGGACGGAGCGGCCATTCCGGGCGCTTCGGTGTCTCTCTCGGTTTCGGGCGCAACCACAACCAAAACCGCGGACGCCTCGGGACAGGCCTTTTTCAGCGGCCTCACGCCAGGCGCGGCCGCATCCGTAATCGCCGCCGCCTCGGGTTATGCTTCGGCCACCGCCGCCGCCACAGTCCCGGCTGCGGGAACGGTCACGGATGTTTCAATAACACTCGCAGCCGCAACATCAAGCGGCGATCCTTCTGTTTCCGGCATTGTCACTTCTGCGGGCCAGCCTGTTGCCGGCGCCGTGGTGGCCATTTACAACTCGGCCTACAGCGACGCCGTGGTGACCGACGCCGCGGGCGCGTACGCCTTTTACAATGTGCCCGCGGGCAGCTACTTCGTTGTCGCGACAAAAGACAACTACACACTGGAATCAACCACGGCCGTGGTGCCGTGAAACAACGCTTTAGCGCCATGTTTGATTCGCATGGCCGCGCAATGAATACGAAGAAACTGAAAGCGAGACAAACCGCAACAACTTGCAGGGCGGGGTCACCGCACCCCGCCGCTCCCAATGACCGCAAGGCAACTATCGTCTGTCCGGGCGAGTCACATCTTGCAGGTCTTGAGCATTTTGCAGGGCGGGGTCACCGCACCCCGCCGCTCCCATGTTTCGCGAGTCGCGCAACCAGGCTATGAAAAAGCAACCTGAAGACAAAAAACAACCCAGGCAGCGCCGTCACCTCCGGAGAATTGATCCGGATCGGATATACACGAACATCGCTGTATACGACATCACCATGGTTTCGCTTGGCCGGCGCAAAGTTTTGACAACGCCTGCGCTCGCCAGCGCCATTGTGCATTGCTTGAACACAGCCCCCGGGTACCACCGGTGGGCCGTCGGGCAATATGTGATTATGCCGGATCATCTGCATTTTTTTTGCCGTGACATCGGAAGCGAAAAGGACTTGTCCTCGTTTGTCAGAGATGTCAAAAAATTCAAGGCAAGCCAGGCCAGGCGTCTGGGAATGCCGGGGCGGCTGTGGCAGCCCGAATTTTTTGACCATGTGTTGAGAGACATGGAATCATACGGAGAGAAATGCGAGTATTTGAGGATGAATCCGGTGAGGGCGAAACTCGTTGCGGAACCGGAGTCATGGCCCTGGCAGGGGGTATGCGAGGAAATATGAGAAACGAAGAATCCGGGCAGCGGCTTGGCGCTCCAAGAAACTTGAGAGCGGCGGGGTGCGGTGACCCCGCCCTACAACATCCCGCGTTTCTTTTGAGAAACCTGCCGGATGGGCTTGATTCGCGAATTGCATCGGAGCGCAACAACGGCATTGGGTTCAAGGCGCTTTTTTCTCACATGCCCGGGCAAAATGCAAAGGAACTGAAAACAAAACGAACCGCAACAACTTGTAGGGCGGGGTCACCGCACCCCGCCGCTCTCAATGACCGCATGGCAACTATCGTCTGTCCGGGCGAGACACATCTTGCAGGCCTTGAGCATTTTGTAGGGCGGGGTCACCGCACCCCGCCGCTCACAATGACCGCAGGGCGGCACACCCCTGTCCGGGCGCGACGCATGTTTGCATGGCTCACAATGGCTTTATTTGATCTTCAATAACAATATTTATCAAACAACCGAACAAGCGGAGGGGAAAACACATGAAACGCACAACCACTTCATACTTGATGCTCATGGTATGCGCCGGACTTCTGCTCCTGGCCGGATGCGCCGGGGGCGGCGGGGGCGCGCCCGCGGTTGACCAGGCCCAGGCCGCGGCCCAAGCCACCATCAGCGGCAA
>JAGUYV010000501.1 GCA_020061125.1 bacterium
CGTGAGCGAAGTGAGTTCGCACACGGCATGGAACAACACGAGCAGGCCCATGGCGGCGAGGCGCGAAGGGTGGGACAGCTCCCACACCAGGGCCAGGCCCATGACCGCGCCCAGCGCGTTGCTGCCCGCGTCGCCCAGCATGGCCCGGCGCTTGAGGTCCAGGGGCATGTACATGAGCGCCCACAGCACGAAGGGGCCGATCAGCAACAGCGTGTGCTCGGCCGTGGTGGCCCGGTTGCCGAGAATGATCAGCACGGTGGAGATCAGAAACAGCCCCGTGACCGCAACGAGAAAACCCTTGACCGCGCGGCCCGGCCGCACATCGAGCAGGTTCAGCGCGTTGGCGCTCAAAGCCAGGATGAGCGTGTCCACGATGGTCATGGGCCAGATATCCGCGCCGCGCAGCAGGAACAGCACGCCCGCGCACAACAGCAGCCCGAACCCGGCCTTGATGAGCGCGGTGGACATGTGCCCGGTCTTGAGGAACTGTTTGGTGTGGCCCAGGATGCCGCCCTTTTCGCGCGTGCGCGTGAGGTCGTCAATCAGCCCGAGCACGCCGAACCCCGCGGCCAGAGCCAGAACCGTGAACGCGTCGCTCACATGATGCGCGCGTCCCAGCAGCAGCGGGGACAGGGGCGCCATGATGAACGCGCACAGCACGAAGGCGATGCCCACGCTCGTGGGGATGTCCTTGCCCAGATAGTTGCGGCGCACATGGCCGCCGCGCAGCAGCGCGTTGTACACGATGCCAATCACCATGCGCCCGGCGAGCGCGCACCCGGCGTACCACACAAGGATCCACAACACTTTCATGCCATCACCTGCGCGCGCCATGCGCGCCATGCGTCAATCTTTCTTTTTGTCTTTCGCGTGCTCGAAAGCCGCGCCCACCAGGCCCGCGAACAGCGGGTGCGGCCTCGTGGGCCGGGACTTGAATTCCGGGTGGAACTGCGCCGCGATGAAATACGGATGATCCGGGTATTCCACGATCTCCGCGAGTTTGCCGTCCGGAGACAGGCCGGAAATCACCAGGCCGTTCTGCTGCAGAATCTTGTGGTGCTTCAAATTCACCTCGAAGCGGTGCCGGTGGCGCTCCTGAATTTTTTTGGCCTTGTAGAGTTTCGCGGCCAGAGAGCCGGCCTTGAGTTCCGCGGGGTACAGGCCCAGGCGCATGGTGCCGCCCTTGTCCTTGATGTCCCGCTGTTCGAGCATCATGTCAATGACCGGGTGCGGGGTTTTGTCGTCGAACTCGGTGCTGTTGGCCGCGGCCAGGCCGCACTTGTTGCGCGCGAACTCGATGACCGCGCTCTGCAGGCCCAGGCAGATGCCCAGGAACGGCACGCCATTTTCGCGCGCGAACTGGATGGCCTTGATCTTGCCCTCGATGCCCCGGTAGCCGAACCCGCCCGGCACCAGAATGCCGTCGAGTTTCTTGAGCTGGTTCTTGAGCGCACTGGTCTCGGTGTCTATGAGCTTGATGTCCACGCCCACCCTGTGGGCGATGCCGCCGTGCTTGAGCGCTTCCATGACGCTCATGTAGGCGTCCTTGAAAAAGTATTTCCCGCAGATGCCTATGGTGCATTTGCCGCGCGGATTCTCCTGGCGCTTGAGCATTTCCGTCCATTCGCTCATATCGTTCTCGTCCGTGATCAGGGACAGCTTGTCGAGAATGATCTCGGTGATGCCTTCCTTTTCGAAGTTCACGGGGATCTGGTAGAGGTCGTTGACATCCGGGGCGGAGATCACGCACTCCACCGGCACATCGCAGAACAGGGAGATTTTGCCCTTGATGTCGTCTTCGAGCGGCGCCTTTGCGCGGCAGAGGATGATGTCGGGCTGGATGCCGATGCCGCGCAGTTCCTTGACCGTGTGCTGCGTGAGCTTGGTCTTGACCTCGCCCGCGGTGGTGAGCGTTGGAACCAGGGACAGGTGGATGAACAGGGCGTTGTCGCGGCCCACTTCGTTGCGGAACTGGCGGATGGCCTCATAGAACGGGGCGCCCTCGATGTCGCCGACCGTGCCGCCGATTTCCACGATGCACACCTCGGCGCGGGACGCCCTGGCCGCGTTGCGGATGCACGCCTTGAGTTCGTTGGTGAAGTGCGGGATCACCTGCACGCATGCGCCCAGGTACTTGCCCTCGCGCTCGTTGCGCAGCACGCGGTCGTACACCTTGCCCGTGGTCACATTGTTCACTTCGGACAGGTTGATGTCTATGAAGCGCTCGTAGTGGCCCAGGTCCAGGTCGGTTTCCGCGCCGTCGTCGGTCACGAACACCTCGCCGTGCTGGAACGGATTCATGGTGCCCGCGTCCACATTCAGATACGGATCCATTTTCAGGACCGTGACCTTGAGGCCGCGGCTTTTGAGCAACCGGCCGATGGTGGCCGAGGCGATGCCCTTGCCCAGCGAGGACAGGTTTCCGCCGGTGGTGAAGATGTATTTTGTCATGGCGAACCAGACTCCTTAACAAGAATCTCTGGCGCTTTCGGTTTCGCGCCGCCGCGGGCGCGGCGCGGGGCTTTGGCCCCTGCGTTCCGCCGCGGTTCAAGAGGCCACTCCTGCACGGCGGTGCGCATGTTTGCTTTATGTCAACAGTTCAATTTTTTCCGCCCGGCCGGAAATTTTTCCACGGGACCGCGGGCTTGCGCCCGGCCAGGCCCAGCAGGCCGAGCACGCC
>JAGUYV010000167.1 GCA_020061125.1 bacterium
TCCGTGGCCGCGGCCGCGGCGTGCGTTGCGGGCGCTCACGCCGCCGGGCTGCTGCTTGGGCCAGGGCATGCGCTGGACGGCCTGGGCCGTCTCATCCTTATACTGGGACTGAAAGGCGCCGCAGGAACCCTCTGCGCTCTGGCCGTGTTCCTGTTGCTGCGCACGCGCGAGGTTTTTGATGCGATCGTCTTCTTGAGAAGGGCGGCGGGCAAGTGAAGAATCCCGTGAAAAAACTCGTTGGCGGAGCGCGCCGCGCCGTCTATCTGGTGCCGCGCCGCCCCGAGTTCGCGCAATTCGAGATCACCAACCGCTGCAACCTCAACTGCGCCATGTGCCCGCGCACCAAATTCTATAAAGTCAAGATCGCGGACATGCCGTATGAGGTTTACGAGCAGGCGCTGAACAAGCTGCTGCCCCTGCGCCTGGCCACGCTCACGGGCTGGGGCGAACCCCTGTTGCACAAGCGGCTATACGACATGATCCGCCTGGCGCGCGCCCGCGGCGTGCCCAGCGTGGCCATCACCACCAACGGCGTGCTGCTGAACGATGAGCACATCGAGAATTTGCTCGAAAGCGGACTCACCGCCCTGCGCGTGTCCGTGGACGACCTGGCCGAACCCGGCGGCGCGGAAACGGCCGGGCACGGCGGCGGCGCGGAGATTATGAACAAAGTCGCGCGCCTGCTGGAGCGCCGCAAGGGCGCATCCCCGCAGGTGGCGTTGGCCGTGACCATTTCTCCGGAAAACCGCGCCGATGTGTTCCGGCTCATTGACCGCGCCGCCGGGATCGGCATGGATATGGTGGCGCTCATGCGCCTCAACGACCGCTTCGACGAGTCGCTGAAACGATACACATTCGAGGAAGAAAGGCAGGTCTGCGCGGAGTATGAGTCGCACGCGGCCAGGGCCGGAATCAAAATCGGCACCCCGCGCCAGATGTTCGACGGCATCCGCAGCCTGCTCTACCGCGGCGGCGAAAAATGCCCGGTTACTTACGACAGCGTGTATGTCACAACCGAGGGCAAAATCACGCCGTGCTGCGCGCTTCCCAAGCTCGTGATGGGCGACATTCTCACGCAGGATATTGCGGACATCTGGAACAGCGAAAAATTCAAACGGTTCCGCAGGGATCAGCGCAAGGTATGCGCGCACTGCGACCTGCTGGACAAGCGCTACAAGGCGCGCTGAAGGGAACGGAACGGCTTTCTTCATGCTGCCAAAAGGCTACCGGTACATCTATCACTACAACGCGGGGTCCGCGCGCCTGCCGCACCCCCCAATGTTGCTGTGGGTCGAGCCGACCAACCGCTGCAACCTGCGCTGCACCATGTGCCCCAACAGCCTGTCCGGAAAAAGCCGCGAGCACGGCGACATGTCCCTGGATACCTTTGACGCCATCGTGAGCCAGGCCCGGGGCTGGGTGGACATCATATACCTGTTCCTGGCCGGGGAATCCATGCTGCACAGGGATCTCCCGGAAATGATCCGGCGCGCATCGAGCGCGGGCATACGCGTGGTGCTGCACACCAATGGCTGCCTGGTCAACGAAGAGCGCGCCGCGGCGCTTATTGACGCGGGCCTGCACGAAATCAGTTTCAGCTTCGACGCTCTGGATCCTGCGGAATACGAGCAGCGGCGTGCGGGCGCAAACTATGAGAAAACTCTGGGCAACATCATTCGCTTCCTCGAAATCAAGAAACAGAAAAATGCAAAGCGGCCGAAGGTTGACATTCAGTGTATTGATTTCCGGGCGCAGGCCTCGCGCGAAAGCGTGCGCGAATTCAAATCCCGGTTCAAGGGCCTGCCCGTGGACGCCGTGAAAGTGATTCCCGCGCACACCTGGGCCGGAACATTCAAGGACGACGCCAGCCTGCACGCCGCGCCCGGCGGCCGCGTGTACTGGCCCTGCAAATTCCCCTGGGCGTCCATGGCCATCGCGTGGAACGGCGATGTGGTGGCGTGCTGCAACGACCTGTTCGGCGAAGTCCGTCTCGGCAATGTCAATGAAACGCCCCTGCGCGAGATATGGAACGCGAAACCCATGCAGCGGTTCCGCGAGGCGCTGCTCGCGCAGCATTTTTCCGAGTATCCCGTGTGCAAGAACTGCGATGTGCCGTACAACCACAACAACGCGCGCCTGCCCGTGCGTTGGGCGCGTTCCCTGCCGAACCGCGCCCTGGCCGGAACCTTTGGCCTGGGCATCGAACTGGCGCGCCGCGCCGCGGCGTCCATCAAGCAGGCCGTGAAAAAGTAACGGAGCCGAACGCCCATGCCGGAAACCGTGGATTGCTCTCTGTGCGGACCCGCGCCCTCGCGACTGCTGTACACGACCCGCCCGCGCGAGCCGTACAAGCCTCTGCCCGCGGACGACATCCTGCCCGAGCGCAACTGGCGGCTCTGCGCGGAGTGCGGGCTGATTTATCTTTCTCCGCGCCTCACCCCCGCGGAAGCCTCAACCCTCTACGACAACGACTACCACGATGTGCACCACGAAGAACTGCGCACCTGGGAGTTTCACAAGAAAAAGGAATTCATCGAGCGGCAGACGCGCGGCGGCCGCCTGCTTGACATCGGCTGCGGATACGGATATTTCCAGTACCGGCTCGGAGACAACTGGCAGGCTACGGGACTGGAAATCTCCGCCGCCGCGGTGAGCAAAGGTCGCGAGCGCCTGGGCGTGGACATCCGGCAGGGGACGCTGGAACAGGCCGCATTCGAAGACGATTCCTTTGATGCGGTCACCATGTGGGATGTGCTGGAGCATCTTCCGGACCCGGTGGCGGAACTGCGCCGCGCGTATCGCGTGCTGCGTCCCGGGGGCGTCATCGGCATCTCGACCTGCGACGCATCAGCCCTGGCCCCGCGCCTGGCGCGTTCCTACTGGTACTGCATCAACACCCCCGACCATCAGTATGCTTTCACCCTGGAATGGCTCAAGAAGGCGTTCGCCGCCACAGGATTCGAATACCGCGAGGCGTTGATTCACAACAAGGGATTTGATTTCTTCACGCCGTTCGCGCGCCGTCTGGCCCTGGAGGGCGTGAAGGCCTCGATCGCCGCGGCCGCCGCAGTCACCCGCGCGCCGCGCCTTAAGGAATTCCTCGCGCGCAAGGCCCCGCCCCTGGTTCCCATGTTCCGGGACATCGTCATGATCTCCGCCATAAAAACGGCATAACGCAGCAGCAGCGCCGCCGTGTGTCAAATCATGCGGCGTGCGCCGGTTCGGTCAGATTTTTCTCTGCGCGGAAATTACATCGTCGAGGCGATTAATGCGTGAGACGATGTCCGCGGCCTGTTCGGCGTCCGCGACTTCGACCCACAGATTGGTGAGGCGTGAAAGGTCTTTGAGGACTTTGCTCTGCATGTTGCTGATCTGCATCTTTGCGCCGCTCACCGCGGCCATGATCTGGTGGAGCATTTCCGCGCTGTTCAGCGAGTGGATCACGATGTGCGCCAGGTAGGTGCTTTTGAAGGCCTCGCCGCCCCATTGCACGGACACGATAGGACTTTTTTCTTTGGGCGTTTTTTTGAGGGTCTCGCAGTTTGCGCGGTGGATGTAAATGCCTTTGCCGCTGGACACCTGGCCCACGATGGCGTCTCCTGGCAGGGGGCAACAGCACTTCGAGAAATTCACGAGCACATCGCTCAAGCCGTCCACGATCACATCTTTTTTCTTGCGGCGCACGGACGGGGCGGCGCGTGTCACGGGCTTGTCGCGCTCTTCAGTTTGCAGCAGGTCGCGGTACTTTTTCCTGATGCGGTTGACCACGCCCTCGACATTGATGTCGCCGCAGCCGATGGCCGCGTACAGATCGTTTTCGGTTTTGAGGTTCGTGATTTTGAGGGAATCCTGCAGCCCGATTCTGTCAATGAGATCCTTGCGGCGCAGGCCCGCGCGGTCCAGTTCGTGCTGGAGCATTTCCTTGCCCTGGGCGATGTTTTCCACGCGGTTGGACTGCTTGAACCAGGTGCGGATTTTCTGGCGCGCGCCCGCGCTTCGCACGAACTGGAGCCAGTCGCGGCTGGGGCGTGAAGTTTTGCTGGTTTTGATCTCTATGACATCGCCGTTGTGCAGGGGCGTGTCCAGTGTGGCGATGCGGCCGTTGACCATGGCGCCGATGCAGCGGTGCCCGATTTCCGTGTGGATGCGGTAGGCGGCGTCCACGGGAGTCGCGCCTTTGGGCAGGGTCACCACGCGGCCCTTGGGGGTGAGCACGAAGACCTTGTCTTCGAACGGGTCCAGAGTGATCTGTTCGAGGAAGTGGCGCGGGTCCGTGGTTTCGGAACCGTGGTCCACCACGCGGCGGATCCATGTGGCGGCGGTGTCGGCCACGCGGCCGCCGCCCACTTCCTCTTTATACGCCCAGTGCGCGGCCACGCCGTACTCCGCGGTCTGGTGCATTTCCCAGGTGCGGATCTGCGCCTCCACAGGCAACTTGTTCGGACCCACCACCACTGTGTGCAGGGACTGGTATCCGTTGTCTTTCGGCTCCTGAATGTAATCGTCGAAGGTGCCGGGCACGGGTGTCCAGTTGGTGTGCAGCAGGCTCAACACGCGGTAGCACTGCTCTTCGGTTTCCACGATGATCCGCACGGCCAGGATGTCGAACAGTTCCGACACCTGGATTCCCTGCCGCAGCATTTTCTTGTACATGCTGTAGTAGTGCTTCTGGCGGCCGGTGATGTGGATGTCCACGCCGTTGTCCCGGCAAAGTTTCTTGATTTCACGGATGGAGAGCTGGAGGGTTTCCTCGCGCTCGGTGGCCAGGGCCTGGACGCTGTCGCGCAAGTAGGCGTATTCCGCGGGTGAAGTCCACTTGAAGGCCAGGTCCTCGATCTCGGATTTCATCTGGCTCAAGCCGAGCCGGTGCGCCAGGGGTGCGAAAATCTCCATGGTTTCGAGGGCGTAGGCCTCGCGTTCCTGTTCCGGGAACAGGTCCAGATGCCGCATGATTTCCAGGCGGTTGGCGAGCTTGACCACGATGGTGTGGACCTTGCGGGCCATGGCGATGAACATCTGTCGGAGCTGCTGGGCCTGCTCTTTTTCGTCCGTGGAAAAGCGCAGAACATTCAGGGACGAGAGCAGCTCAAGCATTTCGAAGAGTTCATCGCCCAGGAGTTTCTTGAGTTCGGCGGTGTCCCGCTTTGATGGGAGCAGTTCGTGGAGAAGGCCCGCGGCGATGGTCTGCGGGTCCAGGGGATATTCGGCGAGAATGCAGGCTACATTGAGGCAGTGCTGGAGCAGGGGTCTGCCCCCGGCCACATTGCGGCCGCGATAGGCCTCGCTGGCAAGAGCGAAGGCGGTGTCCAGGAGCGCGATGTCCTCGCCCTGGTTCTGGAGCGCCACCCTGCGCTTGAGCGTATCGAAGGTGCAGAGATTTGTGTCCTGCGGTGTGTTCATGCCGAAAGGGTCCGGGGCGCGCGGGCGTGCCCCCGGCCGCCGGAAACGCGTCCGGCGGTCAGTAATGGATCAGGGTGAAGATGTCCTGATCCTTGAGTTTTTCGCGGCCGTTGAGCGCGTCCAGTTCGATGAGGAATGCGATGCCCGCCACGGCCGCGTTCTGGGTCGTGACCAGGCGGCAAGCGGCTTCCATGGTGCCGCCGGTGGCCAGCAGGTCGTCCACGAGCAGAACTTTCATGTCCGGAGTTACGGCATCCTTGTGCATCTGGATGCTGTCGGTTCCGTATTCGAGGCTGTACTCGGCGCTCACGGTTTCCGCGGGCAGCTTGCCGGGTTTGCGGATGAGGATGAAGGGAATGTTCATCTTGAGCGCCAGGGGCGCGGCGAAGATGAAGCCGCGGGATTCGATGCCGGCCACGGCGTCTATGCCCTTGTCCTTGAAGTGCTCGTGCATGCCGTCAATGGCTTGGGCGAAGGCGTCGGGACGCAGCAGCATGGTCGAGATGTCGCGGAAAAGAATCCCGGGCTTGGGAAAATCCGGGATGGCGCGAATGGTGTCCTGGATGTTCATGTGTTCTGGCTCCTTCGCATAGTATACATCACAGTCAGGACTGTGACAGCCTGATGTCCATGAGGTTGAGCTTTACCGAGCGCTTGCCGCGGAAATTGTCTTCCTTGAGATTGAAGGCGGCGTCAATGGCGGCGCCGTGGAATTCGGCGGGATTGAAGCGATGGGCCAGATTGAAGCCGATGGCGTCCGCGATGGCGTTGTTCTGGCCCAGGCGCATGAGCAGGTGTCTGCCGTCCGCGCCGCAGGGCCTGGTTTCGAGCACATTGAGGTTTGTGGCCGCGAACAGGGGCTTGGAGTTTCCCGCGCCGCAGGGTTCCATGAGCTGGGTCTGCTTGAGGAAATCCATGGTGATTTCATCGAGCCGGAGCACGCCGTCAATTGCCAGCGAAGGCGAATAGCGGCCGCGCGGGGTGAGGCCGTTGAGGATCTCGTTGAAACGGGCGCGCAGCGCGGGAATGTCGCGCTCGTAGATTTTGATGCCCGCGGCCATGGCGTGGCCGCCGTAGGTGATGAGCAGGTCCTCGCACTGGGTGAGCAGGGCGTGGATGTCCACCTCGCGGATGCTGCGCGCCGATCCCTGGCACACGCGCCCTTTTTCGGGGTGCGGGTTGCTCTTGTCGTCGGGCCTGCCGGATACGGTCATGAGAATCACGGGCCGGTAGTGCCGCTCCAGGAGTTTGGAAGCCACGATGCCCACGATGCCGATGTTCCAGTCTTCGTGGAACAGGAGGATGGCCTTGTCTTTTTCGAGGATGCCGGAGCCGCGCAGCATATCCTGCGCGGTTTCGAGAATGAGCGCTTCCTCGCGGATGCGGGCGCGGTTGTGGAAATCGAGCTTGCGGGCGATTTTGTCGGCGCGGTCCGGGGCGTCGGCCAGGAGCAGCTCCACGCCCGCGCGGGGTTTCCACACGCGGCCCGCGGCATTGATGCGCGGGGCCAGGCCGAAGCTGACCAGAAAGGTGTCGGGCCGGTCCTCTTCGTTGTAGCGTGACACATCAATGAGATAGCGCAGGCCCAGGTTGCCGGTGTTGGCCATGTGTTCGAGGCCGGTGCGCACGAGCGCGCGGTTTTCGTCAACCAGAGTGACCAGGTCGGCCACGGTGCCCAAGGCCACGAGTTCGGCGTAGCCGTCCATCATGTCGCGGATGCCGATGCCGCGGGTCTGTCCCAGGGCGCAGCAGAACTTGAAGGCCACGCCCACGCCGGCCAGATCGCGGAAGGGATAGGAGCAGTCCTCGCGCTTTGGGTTCAGCAGCGCGGCGGCGCGGGGCAGGGCCTGTGGCGGCTCGTGGTGGTCTATGATGATCATGTCCAGGCCCAGGGTGCGGGCCACATCGGCTTCGTGCGTTGCGCTCACGCCCGAGTCCACGGTGATGATGAGGTTGTATCCGGCCTTTCTTGATTTGCGAACCACATCCTCGCTCAAGCCGTAGCCTTCGGTTTCGCGGTCCGGGATGTAGTAATTGACATTGCCGCCCAGCCGCCGCAGGAAGGATACCAGCAGGGCGGTGCCGGAGATCCCGTCCACATCGTAGTCGCCCAGAACCAGGATTCGTTCCTTGTTCTGGAGAGCGGCCGTGGCGCGGTCCACGGCCCTGCGCATGTCCGTCATTAAAAACGGGTCATGCAGGGAGGCTTCGGATGGAAGCAGGAAAGCGCGCGCGGCGTCCATGGACTGGATGCCGCGATTGACGAGTGCGCGGGCGATATGCTGGGAAATATCGAGCGCCGCGGCCATGTCGGATACAATGGCCGTGTCCGGACCCGGGAATTGCCAGTTGCTGCGAGTGTCTTTCATAGGAGCGCGGCAATCAATTCCGGCGAGGCGCTGGAAAAGCGGCGCGGCATTGCAGCGGGCGATTGCGCCCGCGGGTCCGCCGGATCAACAAAGCAGTTTCCAATATTGTGACACGCGAAGTGCGATATTACGACGGGTGCGCCGGAATCAGCGGCGGCGCTGTTTTTTGGACTTCTTTTTGGCTGCGGCCGCGGCTTGCGAATCCTTGTCGGGGTCCGCGGCGCTGGCTGTTGCGCCATCCGCTTTGGGCGTGGCTTTTTTGGGCTGGGCGGAAGCCTGCTCGGCGGCCCTGGCTTTTTCCTTCTTTTTGGCGCGCGCCGCAGGGTGCTGGGCCTGCGCCGGCTCGGTTTCTCCGCGCAAGCTTTTGAACAGATATGCAAGGGGCGCGGCCACGAAGATTGACGAATACGCGCCCGTGAGGATGCCGATGAAGATGCCGAGCGCGAAGTCCCGGATGGTCACGCCGCCGAAGAAGATGATGGCCAGCAGAGTAAGCTGCGTGGTCAGAACCGTGTTGATGGAGCGCGGCATGGTTTCCCACAGACTCGCGTTCATCACGGCCGCCAGAGGCGCTTTGCGGTCCTTGCGCGTGTTCTCGCGGATCCGGTCGAATATCACGATGGTATCGTTGATGGAGTAACCGAACACCGTGAGAATTACGGCCACGAAGGTTGCGTTGATTTCAATCTGCAGCACGGAATACGCGCCGATGGTGAACAGGCAGTCGTGCACCAGGGCAATGATGGCCGCCACGGCAAACCACATCTCGAACCGGATCCACACATAGATGAGAATGCCGATTACGGCGATGATAAGAGCCTTGAGCGCGTTGGAGAACAGAACCGAACTGAACACCGGGGACACTTCTTCGGTGCGGGACTCTGCGCTCGGCTCGTAGCCTCCGAATTCCTTGTACAGCGCCGTGGCGGCTTCGGTGAAGGCTTGTGCGGATTCCGCGCCCTTGACGCCCACCCGGAGGTTGAAACTTGCGGCCTCGCCTTCACGCACCGGGTTGTTCTCGATCTCGAAGGTCTTGATCGAATATTTGCCCTGGAAATTCTTCTGTAGGAACTGCTCGATTTTTCCGCGCGTGACTTCTGCGCCCACATACTTGAATTCCGTGACAGGGGCTTTGAGATCCGTCATTTCCAGGCGGAACCGGATCTTGAGGTCGCGCATGCGCTCCTCGAAGAGCTTCTGCTCGTCCTTGTCGTAGCCCTCGGTGCGGACCAGGAAGCCGGTGACTTTCTGGGACATGCGGTCGCGCGTGATTTGCACGGGCTGGTGCTTGATGCCGGATTTTTCGATAATGTCTCCCACTTTGGCCGGGGTGATGTCCTGGCGCGAAGTGGGGTACTGGATGATGTAGCCGCCGGTGAAATCAATGCCGATGTTGAAGCCGCGGGGCGGAACGAACAGAGAACCAAGCCCGATGCCGACCACCAGAATGAGCGATATGGCGAACCATGTGTTGCGCTTGCCGATTATGTCCCGCCAGCCAGTGAATTCCTTAGACAAAGTTCTGCGCCTCCTGTGTCAGAAACTGAAGCCTTGCGGCCGGATTAAGCGTTGTTGCCCTGCGTGAGGCCGAAGCCGTACAGGGACAGATTGGGATTTTTGGACCCTTTTGCGATGATGAGCATGATGACGCGTGTGATCATGACGGCCGAGAACATGCTGGCCAGGATGCCGAGGCTCAAGGTTACGGCGAACCCGCGGATGGGGCCGGTGCCGAACCCGTAGAGTACGGCGGTGGCGATGAGCGTGGTCACATTCGCGTCAAGAATGGCGGTGATCGCGCGGTTGAACCCGGCTTCCACGGCCGCGTACAGGGTCTTGCCCAGTTTCAATTCTTCCTTGATGCGCTCGAAGATGATGACATTGGCGTCCACGGCCATGCCGATGGACAGCACGAAGCCCGCGATGCCGGGCAGGGTGAGCACAGCGTTAATCATGCTCATGGCGCCGAACATGATGATGATGTAAAGAAGCAGCGCCACGCTGGCGACCACTCCGGGCAGGCGGTAGTATCCTATCATGAATACCACGACCGCGCCCAGGCCCAGAAGACCGGCGAAGAAGCTCTTGGACAGGCTGTCCTTGCCCAGAGTGGGGCTGACCGCGCGCATCTCGGCCACGCGGACCTCGAGGGGCAGGGCGCCGGAGTTGAGCCAGTCCACCAGGTTCTTGACTTCCTCGCGGGTGAAACTGCCGGTGATTTCGCCGCTGCCGTTGGGGATGCCGCTGTTGATGCTCGGGCAGGAAATGATGCGCCCGTCAATGGCGATGGCCAGGTAGTGGTTGCGCCCGGTCTGTTCGCTGCTCACATGGCGGCGGGTGAATTCATAGAACCGCTCCGCGGCCTCTTTCTGCAAAGTGAAGGAAACCGAAGGGCGGCCCGAGGAAAAGCCCGGGGACGCTTTCTTCAGCCCTGCGCCGTCAATGACCACGCACCGGTCGTTGGAGCGCGCGCGCGGATCGCACGGCTTGTCCCGCCATTCCTGCGGCACTTCGAACCCTTCCTCCAGATACTCGTCGCCGGAATACAGGAATTCGAGCTTGGCCACCTGGCCGAGGCTCTGGCGCACTTTTTCGGGGTCTTTTTCGCCGGGGATGTCAATGCTGATGAACTGAACGCCCTGCTTCTGGATATTGACTTCGCGCACGCCCTGGGGGTCGAGCCTCGCGCGCATGACCTTGATTACGCCCTCGACCTCTTCGGCCTTGGGCGCCGTGTCGCCCTTGCGCGGTATGGCTTCCATGACGATGTGCACGCCGCCCTTGAGGTCCAGCCCCATATTGATGGGCAGCCCGCGCGTTTTGATGACTTTCTTTTTCTTTTGAATCTGCAGGACTTTTTCGCCCTTGGCCAGATCCAGCATTTCTGGGCTGTCCGGCGCGGAGAGGGTTTCCACGGTGCGGGTCTCGGGTGCGCCGGACTTTTTGGCGTCCCCGGCTTTCTGGATCTGGGTCTCGTAATAAACGAACGAGGTTTCCTCGTAATTGCTGTAGTAGCGGTACGCGCTCCAGCCCGCGCACAGGCCCACCACCGCGATCACGATTAAAAACTGCGCCACAATGTTTTTGTGCATGAATCCTTTTCTCCCAAAAAGCAACATCGAACGCGGGCGCATTCGCCCGGCATCCGGGGCATTTTAGTATATCCTCAAATCACTTGCAACCGGAGCGCAGCGCACCGGCACTCAAACGCCTTCTAAAATATACTCGTATAATTATGTAGATAATTTCTCATTTATCAAAAGAAATTGCGAGTAACGAGTAGCGAGTAGCGTGTAGCGAGTACGCAGTAGGGCAAGGCAAAGGCAGGGTGCAGCGGGTAGGGTGCAGGGTGCAGGGGAAATCCGGGAGACAGGAGACGGTGCTACAGTTTCGTGATTGATTTGCAAGTTTATCACGCGGTCACAGAGTCCAAATAAGAGCGCGGCCCGCGGCCGCGCTTTCCATTAGGCTCCGTGTTCTCCGAGTCTCCGCATTCTCCGTGTCAGGTTTTCCGCACATTGCATTACCAGCGCCCTATTTCCCCAGCCCCGCCAATTCCCCGAAAAGCGGCGCAGCCGCACCACATAATAACTCCGGGCATTCCTCTGCGGCTCCGCGTCTCCGAGGTGACCTTTGGCCTTTGCCTTGCTATTCTTATTCTTTTGCTTTACCGGAAGACGGGAGCCGGAAACCCCCTGCCTCAACTGTCCTTCTTGATTTCAAGCACGGACAGGAACGCTTCCTGGGGGATTTCCACATTGCCCACATTTTTCATCCGGCGCTTGCCTTCCTTCTGCTTTTCCCACAGCTTGCGCTTGCGCGTGATGTCGCCGCCGTAGCACTTGGCGGTGACATTTTTCTTGAGCGCGGGGATGGTTTCGCGGGCGATGATGCGGCCTCCGATGGCCGCCTGCAGGGGCACATCGAACATATGCCGCGGAATGAGCTTGCGCAGCTTCTCAACAATGCGCTTGCCGCGGTAATACGCCTGGTCCCGGTGCACGATCATGCTCAAGGAATCCACGGCGCGCCCGCCCACAAGCACATTCAGCTTCACAAGATCCGATTCCCTGAACCCTTCATATTCATAGTCCAGTGACGCGTATCCGCGGCTGCACGATTTGAGTTTGTCGAAGTAGTCGAAAATGATTTCGCTCAAGGGGATGTAGTACACCAGCTTCACGCGCTGATCCGAGATGTAGTCCATGCTGTCGAACACGCCGCGCTTTTCCTGGCTCAACTCCATGACCGCGCCCATGTATTCTTCGGGCGTGATTATGGACGCGCGCACGAATGGTTCCTCGACCTTGAGCACCTTGCGGTTTTCCGGGAATTCGCTCGGGTTCTTGATTTCCCTGACATCGGTTTCGTTGTAATGGATGCGGTAAACGACCGTGGGCGCGGTGGCCACCAGCGAGATGCCGTGCTCGCGCTCCAGCCGCTCCTGAATGATTTCCATGTGGAACAGGCCCAGGAACCCGCAGCGGAACCCGAAGCCGAGCACGGACGAGGATTCGGCTTCAAAAATGAGGGCGGCGTCGTTCAGGGCCAACTTTTCCAGGGCGTCGCGCAGGTCCTCGTAGTTTTCCGCCTCGGCCGCGAAAAACGCGCAATAGACCATGGGCTTGATGGGGCGGTACCCCGGCAGGCGTTCGGGCGCCGGGTTGTCGCGGCAGGTGATGGTGTCTCCGACACGCAACTGCTTGATGTCCTTGATGCCTGCGGTGAGGTAGCCCACTTCACCCGGCCCCAGGCGTTTGGCCGGGGTCATCTCGGGTGAGAAAGTGCCGATTTCGGCGATGTCGAACCGGCGCTTTTCTGCCATGAGCATGATGGGCATGCCCGTCTCCAGATATCCCGACACCACGCGAACATAGGCGACCACGCCGAGATAGGTGTCGTAATGGGAGTCGAAGACCAGGGCGCGCGTTGGCGGGGGCAGGCTCGCGGGCGGCGGGATGCGCTTCACGATGGCCTCGAGCACTTCGCGGATGCCTATGCCTTCCTTGGCGCTGACCTCGATCGCGTGTTCGCTTTCGAGGTCCAGGATGAGTTCGAGTTCGTCGCGCACGCGGGCCGGGTCGGCCGTGGGCAGGTCCACCTTGTTCAGCACGGGGATGACAAACAGCCCGGCGTCTTGCGCAAGGAAGAAATTGGCCATGGTCTGCGCTTCCACACCCTGGGCCGCGTCCACTACCAGCAGCACGCCTTCGCACGCATTGAGGCTGCGGGAGACTTCGTAGGAGAAATCCACATGGCCCGGGGTGTCTATGAGGTTCAGCACATAGTTCTGACCGTCGTTCGCCGTGTAATTGATGCGCACAGCCTGCATTTTCACGGTCACGCCGCGCTCGCGCTCGACATCAAGCCGGTCCAGGTACTGGGGTTTGAAGTCGCGTTCGGCTATGGACCCGGTGAGCTGCAGGATACGGTCGGCCAGCGTGCTCTTTCCGTGGTCCACATGGGCGATGATGGAAAAGTTCCGGATGCGATCCGGGTTCGTCGTGTCCATGGTTTCCAATTGGCGCGCATGCGGCGCGCATGTCACATTGTAGCGGCGCGGAGCGGATAATCAAGAAAATCGAGGGGGCAGGGCGGAGGAAAAGGCAAAACTAGGGGGCAGGGTGCAGCGGGCAGGGTGCAGGGGAAAGGCGAGTAGCGTGTAGCGTGTTGCGCGTAGGCAAAGGCAAAGGCAAAGGCAAAGGCAAAGGCAAAGGCAAAGGCAAAGGCAAAGGCAAAGGCAAAGGCAAAGGCAAAGGCAAAGGCAAAGGCAAACA
>JAGUYV010000396.1 GCA_020061125.1 bacterium
CGCCAAGGTTTCACGCGCGCTCCGGGTGGCCCGGCTCACGGCGCGCGCACGGCGAGTTTCAGACAAATCATCCGAATCTTCATCCATTCCCAAATCCAGAGATGCGATGGCCTCATCCTCAAGGGGCGCTTCCGCGATTTCCATGGACATGGTTTCCGGCGGCGCCACGGCGTTCCCCGTGTTTTCAAGAGTCAGCTTTTGCGCTTTTTCTGCAACCGCGGCGCGGGATGAGGTCTTGGCCTGCTGTTTGCCTGCCAGGAATTTGCCGGCATTGTCATACACGAACCAAGAGCCGCCCGCGAGCATGGCGAGCAGAAATGTGGCGGCCAGGGCCATGCGGTTCACCCGGGGAAAGCGCACCTGGGAAATTGTGCTGCTGATGCGCCCGCGCCGCGGGATGAGCCGCTCTTTTTCCATGACGATGCGGATGCTCTCGGCCAGGTGCGGGGGCGAGGCTGTAGGCCCGAACCGGCGCATGATGTCGCGGGTACCGCGATAGGCATCGAGTTCGTGGCGGCAGCTCTGGCACGATTCCACATGCGCGGCCACCTGCCGGGTCTCGAACTCGCCGAGCTCCCCGTCCAGATACGCGTTGAGTTGTTCGCGCGCTTGATGGCAGTCCATGGGTGTCGTCACCTGCCCGGCTCCAGGCAGCCCAGTTGTGTGAGCTTCTCGCGCAGCAGCAACCTGGCCCGCGCGATGCGGCTCTTTACCGTTCCAATCGGCACGCCTGCGATCTCCGCAATTTCCTCATAGCTGAAATCGTTCACATCCTTAAGCACGATAACTTTCCGGTATGTTTCCGGCAGATCCTTGATAGCCTGCGTGAGCATTTCGCTCATAGCGTTCTGCTCGAGTTTCTTTTCCGGCGCATTGGTGATGTCCGGTATCACGGACACGGGGTCAAACTCGGTGGTCTGTTCCGGGTCCTGGGCCGTGTGCTGCCTGTACTTCTCGCGGATGCGGTAATACGCCAGCGCGTTCTTACATGTAGAGGAAGCGATGGTGAAGAGCCATGTGCTGAACTTGCCGTCTCCGCGATAGTTGCCCAGGTAGCGGAATGCGCGCAGGAAAATGTCCTGCGTGACCTCGCGGGAGTTCTGGTAGTCCCCGAGCATGCGCAGGGTGAAGTTGAACACCCGGTTTTCGTAACGCTGCAGGAGCATGTCGAAAGCCCTCATGTCGCCGGCCCGGAAACGGTCCACAAGTTCCGCGTCTTCGGCGGCCTGGTCTTCGCTGACTTGCCCCGCAGGCAGCAAACGCTTCATCGGCTCACTCGTGCTTCTGTTCTCTTGGACAGACGGGCGCTGAAAAAGTTCCCGCGGCTCAATGCGCCGCCGCGTCCGTCCGCGACTGTACGCCCTTTATTCTATATATATTCATTGTTTTTGAGAATCCCCGGCGCTTCTTGCGATCCTGCTATCTGTGCTATAATGATCCGCAGCGGCCTCGAGCCGCGGGATTTTGGCATGCATTTCTGTTTCCAGGGAGACCGGATATGAACAGGACAATCCTGCCCGTGATTGTTGCGCTGGCCCTCGCGGCCGCGGCGCTGCCCGCTCGCGCGCAGATGGGGCCGCCCGTGATGCAGTCCGTGCTGCGCGTGGAAACGCACTCGGATAGCGCCAGCCCGGACGATTACATTTTCAAGATGATCAGCGTGAGCCGCCAGCTCGAAGGTGGCGTCATCGGCAATGTGTTCTATGTTTACAAACACAACATTGATGAAGCCAACACCGGCGGCCACATCGCGGGCGTGAACATCATCAAGATGTTTTCCGATGAAACCATGTTCATGTTCGGGTACTCGTACAACAAGATTGACGAGCGCAGCTCGGGCCTGCGCAACACGGACAGGGACCGCTGGGTGCTCGGCCTGCACCACTTCCCCTACAAGGACGAGCGCGGCAACCGGATCACTTTAAGCTCCGTGTACAACACGCAGACGGACTGGTCCGAATCCCGCGCCATTGATTTCGGGATCGCTTACAAAGCCATGCTGGGCGACAAATGGTCCGCGCGCATGGGCTACAAATACACCCATGGCCTCGGCGCCGTGGACACGCACCTTCTGAACCAGTGGAACCTGGATTTCTCCTGGGACATCAGCAAACGCTGGTCCGTAGACCTTGGTTATCTGTTCGTGGACAAAGTGTTTTCAGTGCCCGCGCCCGGCGCGCAGCCCGAAGACGACCATGTGGTTCGCACAGGCTTGAAATACACCTACTAATGACCCGGATTTCGGGGAGGGATATGCCATGAAAAAACCCGTTCTGATTCTGATCCCCATGCTGGCCGCGGTTCTGGCGCTGTGCGCCGTGGCGCGCGCCGCGGGCGAAGTGGAGGCCTTCTCGGTCAAGGGGTCCGTGGAATTCGCCAAAAAGGGATCGAGTTCCTGGATGCCTCTGGCCAAGGGCGTGCTGGTGCCGCAGGGCCACACCGTGCGCACAGGCGCCGATGGCAGCGTGACCCTGCGCTGGCACGACGGCAACGCGGCCAAACTCGGTCCTTCCACTCTGTTCACTGTGGACAGTTTGTCCAAATCCGGAAACTCCGAGACTTCCAAACTTGACCTGGCGCAGGGCAGCGCGTATGTAAAGGCAAAAAAGGTTGCCGGCGGACAGAACACCTTCGAGGTCAAAACCCCGACCGCCATCGCCGGCGTGCGCGGCACCGAATTCCTGTCAGAAATCGGCGATGCGGGCAAAGCCACCTTTGCGGTCACGGACGGACAGGTCTCCGTGGAGGCGCAGGGCGTCACGGTCATCATTGACACCAATTACATGATTTCCGTGGACCCGGGCCAGCCGCCCGGAGAGATCTTCAGCATCCCGGACGACCTCAAGACACGCCTCGACGAAGACTCACAGGAAGTCAAACAGGCCGCGGCCGCACCCGCCCCGGAGAAAAAGGAAGAAGAAAAGAAGGAAGAAAAGAAAGAGGAAAAAAAGGAAGAGAAGAAGGAAGAGAAAAAAGAAGAGCCTAAAGCGGAAAAGCCCGCAGCGGAAACCAAGCCCGAAGCCACGGACGCCGCTGAAGCCATTGACACCGCAGTCGAGGTCCTCACCGGCGAACTCATCGAGCAGGATGTGCTCAATTTGATTCTCGACGATGTGGTGACGCCCGTGCTGAACTGCTGCACGCAATAGCGCGGATACAAGACGGGACAAACCTTTGCAGTTAACGAGGGAGCGAACTTCAATGAAGCGATATTTCGGAACCGGGATCGGGATCGGCGCTCTGGCGCTCATCATAGGCCTTACGCTGGCGGGATGCGGAGGCGGTGGCGGCGGCGCCCTGCCCCATGTGCCCAATTCACTGGGCCGCACCTGCGTGGCGCCCGGTACCGCGGTGCGCAACTCCACGCGCGCCGCCGCATCGCTCATCTCCCCCTACGCCGGTTACTGGACCGGCACATTCTCCGCGGGCAGCGCCCTGTCGGGAACCATCACGCTCGCCATCAGCAATGACGGCTCCACCTTCACCGGCTCCGTGTCGGGAACCAACAGCTCCTGCGGCTCGGTGTCCATCAGTTTCTCCGGAACCGTAAGCAACGGCGTGCTCACCTTCACCTCGTTCTCCGGCTCGGACGGCTGCGGCGCCATCTCCGGCTCCATGAGCGGCAGCATCTATTCCGCCTCTTCCCTGTACATTTCCATGAGCGGCACGCTTACGCACGCCTCCCAGGGATCGCTTTCGGCATCCGCATCGGCGTATCCCCGCCAGGGAACCATTCAGTGCATCCAGATAAACACGGACGCCGCCATCTCCCCGCAGACCGCATCAGTCACATATCCGGCCACACAGTCTTTCTTCATCACCATATACGACGACGGATGCAATCCCATGCCCGCCTGGACTACGGTTTCGTGGAGCGTTGACAGCGCCATCGGGTCCATCACGGGCAGCGGCGTGTTCACGCCCGTAAGCTCGTCCAGCGCCGTGCAGGGCTATGTTTACGCAACATTCGAGGGACATACGGACGCTGTTCTCGTAACCGTGAACGGCGATACCACGGCGCCGACCATCAGCGAAACGGTTCCCTCGGACGGCGCGGCGACCGTGGCCGCGGACGGACCCACCTTTAAGGTCATTTTCAGCGAATCCATGGACAGCGCCGTGAACCTCAACGACAGCGCAACCCTGTCCGCCTCGGGGTTCGGCATCGCCCTGCAGCGCAGCGACACCGGCGCAAGCATCACTGTTGATTCATCCAACGCCCTGTCCTACGGAGTGTTCTCCTGGATGTCCACGACAAACTCCAACGACACCCTGGCGTTCACCCTCAAGAGCAGCGCTGTGCTTGAAGCCGCAGGCCTGAAAACCCTCAAGGCCGGCCGCACCTACAACATCACATCCTGGACCGCGCCCTCGAATGTCACGGACGCTTCCGGCAACGCCTTGAGCACAACAGGGGTGAGCACGACCGGCTCGTTCACCGCAAGCGCGGACACCACCGCGCCCCAGGTGTCCTCCCTGTGGCCGTCCAACGGCGCAACCAATGTGGCTTCTGACCAGCCCCAGTTCAGAGTCTATTTCAATGAATCCATGGATCACACCGTGAATCTCAACAACAGCGCGACACTGTCGGCTTCGGGCTTCAGCATCACCCTCCAAAAAGCCTCCACGGGCGCATCCCTCACCATAGACGCATCCAACGCCCTGGCCTACGGGTCGTTCATCTGGATGTCCACAACCTACGACAACGACACGCTCGCGTATGTGCTGAACAGCAACGCCACTCTGGGTTCCAGCGGGCTGAAAACCCTGGACGCGGGCACGCTGTACAACATCACGGCGCGCACCGTGCCGGCGAACCTCCGTGACCAGGCCGGAAATGCGCTGAACACGACAACGAACATTCCCACAACGGGTTCGTTCACCACGCAGAGCGGCGGCATGCTCGTGGGGCGCTTGTAAGCGGCCTTCCGCCCGGCGCCAGCGCCGCCGGGAGAATCGGAGGCGGATTTTTGATTGCGGAAACTCTTTACAGACCGTTATTGTTGCATTAAAGTGTTTGAATGCCACAATTCGTGGCTCTTAATACTAATGCTAAAAGGTTATGAAAGGAGACCGCATCATGAGCATCAGACACGCACTTCTCGCTGTACTGGCCGCGGCCCTGACCGCCTCGGCCGCGAGCGCCGCCGCATTTGACGATGTCAAAATCTTCGCGGCCACGCGCTTCGAGTCCCACAGCCTGGAAGCCAGAAACCAGGCGGACAACTCGCTGCTCACCACGCTCACCTTTGTGTCCCAGACCGGCCGGCAGGGTTCGGCCCTGGTTTCCATCGGGCACAAGCAGGATCTCGAGGACAGTGAATCCGACGGCCTGGCCTTGAGCGCCTCGTATGTCCACAACTTTTCCAGAAGCTCCTACGCGCTGGTGGGTTATTCGAATTACCACAGCTACCAGAGCGTGGACGACGGCCGGATTGACGACACATCCGACATGATCTACATCGCGCATGGGTGGAAGGTGCTCAAGCGCGACCGCGTGCAGGGCACGCTGTTCACCACCATGAGCACGGACACCGCATTCGACGACAACCGCATGATCAGCGAAACCGTGCGGTTCACCGGCCCCGTGGGCCGCACCTACCGCTGGAACGCAGGCTACCAGTTGGGATATTCGCTGGTGGATGACAGGCGCTCCCTCGGCGCGCTGGAGGCCGGAGTGGCCAAACCCGTGTCGCGCCAGGGCGTGGTCTCCGTGTCCCACCGCCGCGTTTCGTATGTGAACAATCCGGGCGCAGACCTGGAAGACAATCAGTGGATTGTGGCATACAGCCACAAAATCCGGTAACCGGGGAGGGACCAGACATGTTCAGACACAAGACGATTATAACGGCATTGATTATGGCGCTGGCCCTGTCCGCGCCCGCAGCCGCGGAGAACTACAAGGCCGTGGCGGGCAACATCAAAGGCACGGTTCAGATGTCAACCGGCGGCGGGTCGTGGAAGGCCGTGAAAAACCACGACAAGCTGCGCATGGGCGACAAGGTCAAAACCGGCGCGGACGGTTCCGTAATTCTGTCCTTCGGGCAGGGCAATGTGCTGGCCCTGTCGCCGCTCACCTCCATCACCATCGAGGACATAAGCAGCCGGGGCAACACAAAATCCAGCGTGATCCGCGTGGAATCCGGCCGCATGCTGGCCACGGCTCGCAAGCTCAAAACCCCGGATTCGGTGTTCGAGGTGCGCACCCCGCACGGCTCCGCGGGCGTTCGCGGCTCCGAGGTCGCCGTGACCGTGGATCAGGGCGCCTCCCTGTTCCAGATCATCTCCGGCGTGTTCAATGTGACCGTGGGCGGCGTCTCCGAGCTGCTCCAGGCCGGGTTCCAGATGGACATCGCCGCCGGGCTTTCCGCGCCTCCGGCGGCAGCCGCCATTGACCCGGCCGTGCTCGAAGCTCTCAAAAAGGAAGTCCAGGAAAAGACCGAGGCCGGAAAGCAGACCGAGGCCAACAGCGCCGCCGAGGACAACACCATCGAGGCCGCGAACGATGTGTTCGAAATCCTGGATCGCGCCAACCACGGCTCGTGCCGCACCGTGTGCTCGTATTTCAGCAGCGACGGCTCCTGCATGTACATTTATGAGATGTGCGAATACCACAGCTATTGACATTGCATGAACCTGACCCGTAACGCCGGGAAGCCGCCCCGTGCGGCTTCCCGGATGCGGGACAGTTCCGCGCCCTTCCCCAATTCCCACCATTCCCCTTGCGCATCGCTCCATAAAAAGTACAATCATCTTAATGGCGTTCTGGGACGCGGCGGCGCGCGCGCAACATCACTCGAACCCGGGCGCGGCATCGCCCGCCGCTTCAACGAAAAACTTTCCTTCGCAACGGCCTCCGGCGACAACTCAACCTGTGATGCCAAAAAGGAGTATTTGCTATGTGCGGAATCGTGGGATACATCGGCAGCGGTGAAGCCACGGAATACATCTTCGACGGACTCAAGCGGCTCGAGTACCGCGGCTATGATTCGGCGGGCATCGCCACAATCACCAACGGCGGCATAGACCGGCGCCGCGGCGAGGGCAAGCTCGTGAACCTCGAAAAGAAACTGCGCGAGCAACCCCTGGCCGGCTCCGTGGGCATCGGCCACACCCGCTGGGCCACGCACGGGCGCCCCACCGAGTTCAACGCCCACCCCCACACCGACGGCTCCGGCAAAATCTCCGTGGTGCACAACGGCATCATCGAAAATTACATGCCCCTCAAAGAGGAGCTTATCGAAAAGGGGCACCGCTTCGTGTCCCAGACCGACACCGAGGTGCTCGCCCACCTGATCGAGGACGAGTTCAAAGACGACCTCGAAGCCGCGGTGCGCGCCGCGCTCAAGCGCGTGGAAGGCGCCTACGCCATCGGCGTGATCTCAACCCATGACCCCGACACCCTCATCGCGGGCCGCAAGTCCAGCCCCCTCATTCTCGGACTGGGAGACAACGAGAATTTCATCGCATCGGATGTGCCCGCCATTCTGCCCCACACCCGAAAAATCATTTACCTCGACGACGAGGAAATCGCCGTGCTCACCCGTTCCGGCGCGACCGTCAAGGACCTCGGCGGCAACACCGTGGACAAGAAGGTCGAAACCATCGAGTGGAACCCGGTGCTGGCCGAAAAAGGCGGCTACGACCACTTCATGCTCAAGGAGATCTTCGAGCAGCCCCAGGTCATCCGCAACACCATCGGCGGCCGCACCGACGAGGAACACGCCAAAATCTACCTCGAAGAAATGGGCCTGTCCGTCGAAGATGTGAAGAAGCTCAAGCACATCTACATCGTGGCGTGCGGCACCGCATATTACAGCGGCTGCGTGGGCAAATACATGATCGAGCAGCTCGCCCGCGTGCAGGTCGAGGTGGACTTCGCCTCCGAGTTCCGCTACCGCAACCCCATCGTGGACGAGTCCACGCTCGTGATCGTAATCTCGCAAAGCGGCGAAACCGCGGACACCCTGGCCGCGCTGCGCGAAGCCAAAAAGCGCGGCGCCAGGGTCATCGGTATCGTGAATGTCAAAGGCAGCAGCATCGCCCGCGAGGTGGACGGCGTGCTGTACATCCACGCCGGGCCGGAAATCGGCGTGGCCAGCACCAAGGCGTACATGGCCATGCTCATCGCCCTCATTCTGATCGCCATCCAGTTCGGCCGCATGCGTGAGCTGGTGGATGTGCCCGAGGCGCGCCGCCTCATCCGCGAACTCAAGCGCCTGCCGCGCCTCATCGAGCGCACTCTGGCCGATGTCGGCAACATCCAGGAAATCGCCGAAACCTTCTTCGAGGCCCGGGACTTCCTGTACCTGGGCCGCGGCGTGAACTTCCCTACCGCGATGGAAGGCGCGCTCAAGCTCAAGGAAATCTCCTACATCCACGCCGAGGCCTACGCAGCGGGCGAGATGAAACACGGCCCCATCGCGCTCATTGACCGCAACATGCCCGTGCTGTGCATCGCCACCAAGAGCGCCACCTACGACAAAGTCTTGAGCAACATCCAGGAAGTCAAGGCGCGCGAGGGCAATGTCATCGCCCTGGTCACAGACGGCGACGAGGAAATCCTCAAGTTCACCCGCGATGTCATCTCCGTGCCAGAGACCGAGGAAATATTGTCCCCGATCGTCAATGTCGTGCCCATGCAGCTTCTGGCGTACTACATCGCCCTGCGCCGCGGCTCCGATGTGGACCAGCCCCGCAACCTGGCCAAGTCCGTGACCGTGGAATAGATCTTCCCATATCAAGAATTCATGCGGGAAGCGCCCAATACTGCGCGTTCCCCGCAGTTTCATTTCCTGTGCATGAAAAACGATATTGGGGATGCGGCTGGATATTCAGCTTGCCATTGAAAGAAGTTTATTTCAACCTAATCTCCGTCCACACGGGCAGGTGGTCGCTTAGCGGATCGCAGGTCTTCGCAGGGCAGATGCCGCTGTCTTGAATGTCCGCGTCTTTTACGAAAATCAAATCGATGACCATGCGAACGCCGTATTCCACGCGCGTGGTGCCTCGCTTGTGCGGCTTGATGGCCGCGTGCGCGTCCGCGTATCCCGCGTCTGTGAGCGCCGGGACCGTGGAATCGTTAGGCGCGCCGCCGGACGCGAGGTCCGCGGCATACGCAAAGGTATTCATGTCCCCGCCAATGACCACGGGGCCGGGGAACGCCGCAGCATGAGCTGCGAGCTGGCGTGCCTGTGCGCCGCGAAAG
>JAGUYV010000341.1 GCA_020061125.1 bacterium
CGCCAGGCCGCGGCCGCGCCCGACCCCGACGGCGCCTTTGCGCAGGCGCGCGAAATTCTCGAATCCATCGAGGAGCGCGCCGCAGCGCACTACCGCCGCATTGTGGAGCGCATGGACCAGGCTCTGGAAGAAAAGGCCGTGGACCTCGAACAGCGCCTCGCGTCCATCGAGCAGGGAATGGAATCCCTGCACGCCATCAAGAACGACATCATCCGCGACTCCGTGGAACCGGACCCGGTCGTGCACCAGGCCCTGGACGAGATGAGCCGCAGACTGAAAAAATATGAAACGCTCATGGAACAGGAATCCGCGGTTGTCAGCCGCCTGGCGGAGCAGGTGGCCGCAGCGCAGAACATGCTCTCGCGCACGCGCGAATCCTCGGCCACGCACGAGCAAATCCATGCTCTGGCCGAACGCGTACAGGAGCTTCAAAGCAACATGGAGCGCATGATCTGCGAGATCACCGAGCGGCCACCGGATACGGGACTTGCCGAGCGCGTGCACAAGAACATCCTCGATACCCTTCGCAACAGGGGCCTTCGCGAAATCCTGTTCCCGGTCAACGATCTGTTCGAAGATGAGCATTCGGACGGCGAAGACCTGCCGCCGGAAATCACCGAAGAAGAGGCCGCAGGCATTTTCGGCGACCGGCTTGCGAAACAGATATTAGGCGAGCGCGTGCTGCAGGACATCCTCTCTGACACCGGCGAGTGCATCATCAGCCAGGGCGACACCGTGGATGAAGACGCCATCCGCCGCGCCAAACAACACGGCAAATTCCTCGAACTCACACTCAATGTGGAGCCGGAAGAAAAATAGCCGCCCCCGCATTGTCATTTGCGGGAATCTTTCACATTTGCAAATTTTACTGGATGATGCCGCGCATCGGCACAGCGGCGAGCACCGTGTTCACTCTATTGTCAATTCACCCGACAGCCGGATATCCTCGGACGAACTGCCCGCGAAAATTTTGAACAAGCCCGGCTCCACCACCTGTTCCATGTCCATGTTGAACAGGGACAGATCTTCCGGTGTGAGGGTGAATTCCAGTGTCTGCGACGCACCTGGCGCAAGTGAGATCCGCTTGAATCCTCGCAGGCGCTTTTCGTATGTGACCACGCTCGCGGTCACATCGCTGATGTAAAGCTGCGCGACCTCGTCGCCCTCGCGCGTGCCCGTGTTTTTCACGGTGAAGAAAACCTTGACGCTGTCCCGGGGGCCGGCCTTTCCGGGCGTAATGTTCAATCCGCTGTACTCGAATGTCGTGTAGCTCAATCCGTGGCCGAACGGATACAGGGCGCCGTTCACCCTTGTGGTGAACCGCTCGGGCCAGTTCACGGGCTGGTCGAGCTGCGAACTTGTCTTGTGCGGGAAATTGTAGGGGAGCTGCCCCACGGAACGGGGGAAGGTTACGGGGAGCTTGCCGCCGGGGTTGATGTCTCCGAAAATGGCTTCGGCGACGGCCTGGCCCGCGAACTCGCTCGGGAACCACGCTTCAATCACCGCCGGAACAAACTTGTCTATCCAGTTGATGGTCATGGCCCGTCCGTTGATTAACACTACGACCATGGGCTTTTTTGTACCGTATAGCTGCTGCACCAGGTCGTTCTGGTTTCCGGGCAGATCCAGGGAGGTGCGAGACTTGGACTCGCCGACCGTGTCCACATTGTCTCCGACCACGGCGATGATCAGATCCGCGTCCCTCGCCATGTCCACGGCTTTCTGGATTTTCAGCCGCTGTTCCTTGGCGGGCTTTTTGTAGTACAGCTCATTTTCCGGCCAGTTGCTGTCGTAATGATCGCAACCCTGCGCGTATTTGACCTCCACGGAATCGCCGAGCAGGTTCCTGACCCCTTCAAGAACGGTGATCACATGGATTTCGGAAGGGCCGTAGCGGCTGATCATGGCGTTCTCTTCGTTGGCGTTTGGGCCGGTGACCAGCACGGTTTTAATCTTTGTTCTATCCACCGGAAGCAGGCCCGTGTTTTTGAGCAGAACCAGGGATTCGCGCGACGCGCGCAAAGAAAGCCTGTCGAATTCCTCATTGCTGATCAGGGAATCCGCGGCGTCCGGATCCCGCACATAGGGGTTGTCGAAAAGTCCGATCCAGAACTTCACGCGCAGAATGTCGCGCACGCGGTCGTCAATCACGCTCATGGGGATGCGGCCCTCGGCCGCGAGTTCCCGCAACGGAATCACGAATGTCTCCGGCGGGATGAAATCCGTGTGCACATTCAGGCCCGCCATAACGGACAGGTATGTAGACTCCTTGAAATCTTGCGCGATGTGATGGCGGCCTTGAAGCCCGCCCACGGCCCATGAGTCCGACACCACATATCCCCGGAAATTCCATTCACCGCGCAGCAGGTCCGAGAGGAAATAGCGGCTTGCGGTGATGGGCACGGCGTCGTAGTCGTTGTAGGAACTCATGAGGCCCATGATGCCTGCCTTGGTCACGGCGGAGCGGAACGGCGCGATGAGAATCTCATGCACTTCGCGCGGCGTGGCGTGGGGGTCGGTGCGCACATTGCCGTCGCGCCCGCCCTTTGGCACGCTGTACACCGCGAAGTGTTTTCCCGTGGACACCACGCGCTGCTCCTGCAGTCCGCGCACCATCTGGTTGCCGAGCACGGACACATGATGCGGGTCTTCTCCGTAGCATTCCACCACGCGGCCCCAGCGCGGGTCCCGCGCCAGATCCAGAATGGGCGAATATATGTTTGTGTAGCCCAGCGCCCGCGCTTCGCGGCCCGTCACGCGCCCGATCTCATAAACCAGTTCCGGATCCCAAGTGCTGCCCTGTCCTATCTGCGCGGGGAACGAGGTTGCCTTTTTGTGGCAGAGGCCGTGGATGCCCTCGTTGGTGAAATCCGCGGGAATGCCTAGGCGCGTGTCCTCGATGAAGAACCGCTGCACCTGGTTGATGGCGCGCGCGTGGCGCGACGGCGGCCAGGCGTACTCCGTAGCCGCCTGCGGATGATACGCCAGCCCGTTCAAATGCTCGTCTATGTTTCCGATCCCGTCCTTCCACAGCGCGGATTTCCATTTTTCGGTTGGCAGTTCGTCCTGCGCCACGCGGCCGTATCCGTACAGCGTCACCATCTGCATGGTTTTTTCTTCGAGCGTCATCTGCGTCAACAAATTCTCGACACGGGCGTCAATGTCCGCGGCGGGATCCTCGTATGTGTCCATCCGCCCGTTCTTGTTCAAATCAATCCACGCGCCATGATACATGGAATTGTTTGCGGAGCCGGAAAGAAAAAGCTCCTGCGCGGCGCGCGCGCTTCCGAGACCTGTCAGCAACAGCGCGAGCGTGAGCAATGAAACCGTTTTGCGGAATCGAGTCATGGCGTTCCCCCCTGCGCCGGATATGCCGGCGACCACATTATATCACCGCGCCAGGACGCTCACCGCGCCGCGCTCTTCATTGTGTTATATAATGGATGCCAGTTCCGGCTCATAATCCGCCGGGACGGGAATCGGACAATCACGCACACGCCGGGAGAACCGCCATGCGCAGAGTGTTTTTCACACTGGCCATCATCGCCGCGCTTGCGGCCGCGCGCGCTGCATGCGCCGCGCCGCTTCAGGAAACGGCTATTCCGTTTTTCGAGGAATCAGACACGGGCGCGCTCGTGGGCGTGTCCGAAGACGGGCGGCTTTATTATTCCATAGACTGGGCGAACCAGGCCGCGATCCTGGAATCTCCCATTGGGGTGATCAGCGACGGGCATGATCTGGGCATGGGCGTGACGCTTGGCGAACCGTCGTTCACGCGCATTGATCAGACATTCCCTGTTCGCGGCCCGCACGCCACCGGAATGCACCACTGCAATGCAGCCGCCATTCCGGTCACGCACACCAAAACCGGTACGCAGTACACTGTCGAATTCCGCGTGTGCATGGACGGCGCGGCGTTCCGCATGGTGATCCCGGGAAAGGGCAAACGCCGCATCACGGGCGAATCCACGGCATTCACATTCCCGCCCGGCGTGACATTCTGGCGTCAGACCGGGGTCGGCAATTACGAGGACGAATACAAGAGTGAAACCGCCATGGTCCCGGATACGCGGGTCGGCATGCCCCTGACTGTTGAATACCCCAACGGGTGGACCGGCGCGGTTACCGAGAGCGCGGTCACTGGCTACAGCGGCATGACGCTCAAGGCGCTGGAAGGAAACAGATTTCAAGCCGAGTTCCTGGATGATCCCATGGGATGGATCGCCGCCGGAGATGTCACGACACCCTGGCGCGTGTTCCTGCTGTCCCGGGATCTCAACGGGCTTGTGAACGCGGACCTGGTCTGGGCGCTGGCCCCGCCGCCCGCGGACGAGGTTCTGGCCGCGGACTGGATCAAACCCGGCCGCTGCCTGTGGTCATGGCTCAACGGAGGCCGCTCCAGGGTCAAGCCGGACGAAATGCGCATGTATGTGGATGCGGCTTCGCACCTGGGTTACGAATTCGTGCTCGTGGACGACGGCTGGGAGGATCCGCCGCCGGTGTGGCGCAATCAGAACAAAGGCGCGGGGTGGTCCACTCCGGAGAAATCCGACATGCAGCACATGAAGGAGCTTGTGGAATACGCGCGGGAGCGCGGCGTGGGCATCTGGGTGTGGAAGCATTTCGAACTCATCAACGATCCGCAATACCGCCGGAAATACTTCGCTGATCTGCACGGCATCGGGGTCGTTGGCGTGAAAGTGGACTTCATGGATTCGGAATCCGTGCAGCGCCTGCAATTCTACGACGACACGCTCCGGGACGCGTTTGATCACCAATTAATGATTAACTTCCACGGGGCTAATAAACCCGCGGGCGAATCCCGGCGCTGGCCCAATGAAATGTCGCGCGAAGGCATCCGGGGGCTTGAAAATGTGTTCATGCCCGAGACTCATGTCACGGCTCTGCCCTTCACGCGCCTGCTCGCGGGTCACGCCGATTACACGCCCATGCATTTCAAGCGCGCGTTCATGAGCAACACGAGCTGGCCGTTCCAGATCGCCTCGGCCGTGATCTTCGCGTCGCCGGTCACCTTCTACGCCGCATATCCGCCGGACATGCTGGCGAACCCCGCGCGCGAGATTCTCGAAAAGCTGCCTGTGGTGTTCGATGAAACCATTGTGCTGCCGCAGAGCCGCATCGGCGGGCTGGCAGCATTTGCGCGCCGTTCGGGCCGCGTGTGGCACATCGCCGTAATGAGCGCGGGGGCGTCGCGCAAGCTCGATATTGATCTGTCGTTTCTCGGCCCCGGAGAATATTCCGTTACGGCCGCGCTGGACGACCCGCGCGATCCCGTGTCTCTCAAAATCGCACGCACCACAGTGACCGCTGCGGACACATTGCCCGTGCGCTTGCGCACCTTCGGCGGGTTCGCCGCCGTGATCGAGCCTGTCAAATAATAATAAAAGAGAGCATTTAAGCAACTCGAATCCGCGCGGTTCTTTTGTCCTCCGCGCGGACTCCTGCCGTCAGTTCGCCAGGAGCAGGCTGCAAGCCGCTCGCGTGCGCAGCAGATACCCGGTCCAGGGCTGGAGCGCCGCATCCCGGGACAACTTCACATATTCGTCGCCCGTATATTCATACAGCGCGCCGTCTGTGAGACCCAGCTGCACGGCTCCGGACAGGGGCAATGCCTGGCCGCCGCATTCGAGGGTGATGTTGTCCGCCCAATCCAGCGGCGATTCAAAGGGATTGCCGATCATGTTCCAGCCGTTGTGCAGGGGCACGCTCACGACGCGATCCTGGGGCAGGGCGGGGCCGGTGATGTCAATCTGCGTGTCGCGTTCCACAAACACCCAGTAGCCCAGGCCCGCCTGAATGTCGGCGTCCGCGCCTGTGTAAAACACGCGGTCGTGGTACTGGAACACCTGGAGCAGGGGCAGGTCGTCACCGAGCTGTTCGAGCGCGCCGGTGATTTCGGGATCAAGCGGCACGCTGATGAGACGCCATCCGGGTGACAGGGTGTGCGTGCGCGTCACGGTCTGCATTTCCAGAAGCGCCACGACCTGGATGCGGAACCGCGCCTCGGACACGACACCAGGGGCCGCTGTGTAGGAATATGAGCTTTGAAGGGCCATGTCCACGGCCGCGCCGGTCTGCGTATCGATCAGGGTAAAGGAATATCGCGCGGACGGAAGCGCGGCGGAGTCCCATGTGAGGGTCACGGTTTCACCGGCTTCGGAGGTCTCGACCACGAAATCCCACGACTGGGCGCTGCCCTGTGCGCGGGCCGGGGCGCGCATGTCCGCGGCATATCGTCCGGAACGGTCCGCCCACTGGTCCTGCGGGAAGTACAGGGCCGTGTATTTCCGGCCGGGCGTGCGCGGAGGCTCGGCCGCATCCTGCGGGTCGAATGCCGCATCCGCGGCGTCCCCGGCGCCGAAATAGTTGTCCAGATCCGCGGACGCGGGTGCAACAGCGGATATTCTGACCAAGTAATCCGTGGCGTTGCGCACGCGGCGAGCCAGCATCACAGTGTCCGCGACAGCGTCGGGATCAAATGAAAGGGTCACATCTTTGTATGCGAGGATATTGTAGCCAGTTCCCGGAACGAGCTGCGAGGACATGGTGTTCATGACCCAGGATCCGCTCGAATTGTCGTAGCTGTAAATTGTGTTGCTTATCAGAGCCATGCTCACGGCCTGGAGAAGCGTGTAAGCGGTTCCCTGATAAATGACTTGCACATCGTTCCAGTCATAGGCGCGGTTGTATGGCGAGCCGAACTGGTTCCAGCCGGTTTTCAGTTCGATGGCGTATGGTTCGGTGGTGTCGGCAAGCTCACCCGTGTACGAGTAGGAGAGTTCGCTGTAGTAACTCTGAATCCAGAATCCCTGGCCCGCGGAGAGCGTGTCCGGGTACACATACTGGAGCAGGAATTCCTGTGATTGGGCCTCGGGATCCCACTGGTAAACCTTGTAGTCCGTTGTGGAGGACTGGAACATGGCCGTGGGCTGGGGCGCGTCCGGTTCCACGGGCACGGAGAGCAGAACCCACTCCGACGGCGGGATGGTTCCCGTGACTTTGATTTTGTTGCGCACGAATACATCAACCGTGGCCGTGGCGTAATAGCCTCCGGTGTTGCGAGCGGCCAGGTGCAGCGTGTAGTAGCCGCGCATGTCCTGCGTGTCCCACTGGCCCAGGGTGCCGCTGGCGACTTCGGATGTTCCGGATGCAATGAGCGTGAGCGTTGCGGGTCTGGATCGCGGGGAATAATACAGGGACCAGGACGCCAGAGCCGGGTCCAGAACGGTTCCGGTGACGGTGATGCTGCCCGTGATTTCGCTGTCGTGCGCGGGCGATATGATGGCCACGGTGGGATAAGTGGCCACATTTACGGTCACGGCGTTGCTTGTGACTCCGGCGCAGGATGCGGTGATGCTCGTGTCGCCCATGGCCACGGCGGTTACCTGGCCCGTGAGCTGGCCCACGGTTGCGGCGGCCGTGTTGCCGGATGTCCACGCCACGGTTGCTGTGCAGTCGCAGGAAGCCTGGCCCGAGCAGTAGGGACTCGGGGCGCTGTAGGTGCATACTGCGGTGAAGGGCAGGGTGGCGCCGGGCAATATCAGGGTTCCGCCCGAGGGCGAGATGGTGATGGCGGTGAGGCGCGGAGGATTCACGCCCGCGTTGTTGGCGTACATGATGGAATATTCGTTGGCGTTGCCGGTGTATGCTTTATACCAGAGGTGCAGGGCGCCGTTCAGTGTGACCAGTGAGCTTAACGCGGCGATGGCCGCATCGTGTTCAGTCCCCACATCCAGAATGCTGCCTTTGGTGAGCGGTCCGGGATACTTGTTCCAGGCCAGGCCGTCCGCGCTGGCCGCATAGCCCAGGCGGTATTTTGTTCCGTCGAAGCCTGAATATATCATTTTGTAGGCATTGTTTTCGCGGTAGATGTTCGGGTGCGTGGCGCGGATCTCATCGAACGAGCCAGCCGCGCCCATGGACACGAGGCTGCCCGAGGCCTGCGGGCCGTTGTGTCTGGTCCAGTTCACGCCGTCCGGGCTGGTGGCGTATCCGATGCGGAATTCATAAGTGAACACGACGGTGTTGACTTCGATGCCCGTGTACCACATTTTGTACATGCCGTCTTCATAAACCACCCAGGGGCCGTAAACCGAAAATTCGTCGAAGGCATCCGCGGTCCATCCGAGAACCGCTCCGCCGTCCGCGGAGCCGGGAACGCGTTCCCAATTGATGCCGTCGTTGGACCGCGCCAGGCCGATGCGCCACGAGTTCGGGTTGTCAATCCGCGCCCCGGTGTACCACATGTAATACTTGAAACTGGCCGTGGGCGGGTTTTGCATTACAAATCCCACGCTCACTGCCTTGGAGTCAAAAGCGTTCGGGTCCGAAGACGGCTTCATCACGCCGCCCTCGGTAAGGCCGCCCTGCACCCGCGCCCAGTTACCTCCGTCCTTGCTCACCGCATAGCCGATCTGGTCGTTGCCCGCGCTGTCCCGGCCCGTGTACCACATGCGGAACACGCCGCCGTCATAAATCACATGCGGATCCATCACGCCCACGGCGTCGAAACCGGTTCCATCCCCATCGAGCACCGGATTTCCTTCGTATTTGGAGAGCGTGGGCAGAACCGAAGGCGCGGCCGCAAGTTGCACCGTGTTGGTGTCTTCGTTGCCTGCGGAATCCCTCGCGCGCACCACGAAATAGTACATCGTGTCGTTGGTGAGACCGGTAATCTGCGCTGTTGTGGAAGTTGTCGTGGTCAGGGGAGTGGAGAAGGTTTGTGCGCCGCTGGTAGTGCTTGCATAAATCCTGTACGAGACGGGGGTGGAGTTTTGCAGATCGTTGGCCGCGTTCCAGGACAGGGTCACGCACCCGCCGCCGCAGCCCGCCGCGGACTGCACACCGTCGAACAGGGGCGGATTGGTGTCCGGTCCGCTCACAAGGAACATGTCCTCCGCGGACCATGGCGACAGGGCGAAGCCCGTGTTGTCTATTGCGCGCACGGACCAGAAATACACGCCCGTGTCCAGCGTGGCATGGAAGCTGGCCGTGGCCCCGGCGTTACCCGGATAGCCGGAAACCGCCCCGGAAACAATGTCGTTGCGGCCGGAGAGCGTGCCGATGCGCACCTGATATCCAATGTTGCCGGCCGGTGTGTGATCGTCCGCGGAAGCGGTCCATTGCAAAGTGAATGCGCCGGGATCCCCGTCAGGCTCGGCGGAAATGACGGGGGCCGAAGGCGGGCTGTTGAGCGGATTCATTTTGTTGCGATAAACGCGGTTCTGGCCGTTGCCCGCCGCATAGTAATCCAGATCGCCGTCGCCGTCGTAGTCGAAGAACGCCGCGGATTGCACGGCCTCGCTCTCGGGCGAATTCCACAGCAGGGTGAAGCCGTTGGCGCCGTCTCCCGTGTAGACGGCGTCCGGTTCATTGTAATTGACAAAAAGCAAATCTGCGTTCCCGTCGCCGTCCGCGTCTCCCCACTGCACGCCCGTGGTGGCGTCAGACGCGGCGAGTGTGGCGGTCAGTGTGAACGCGCCGCCGCCGTCGTTGCGGTACACGCGGTTGGGCTGTCCATAGTTGCCTGCGGCGATGTCGGGATCGCCGTCGGAATCCGGATAGCCCCAGGCCGCGCTTGTGGTGTTGTCCGCTTCGGCCGAGGACCAGACCAGTGTGAACGCGCCGCCGCCATCATTACGGTACACGCGGTTGGCCTGTGCGTAGTTGCCCGCGAAAATGTCCGGGTCCCCGTCCATATCGTAGTCCGCGAGCGCCAGGGCGCGGGTGTCGTCGTTTTCCGTTGAGGACCAGATCAGTGAGAATGCGCCGCTGCCGTCGTTGCGGTACACGCGGTTGGATTGCCCGCTGTTGCCGGCGAACAAATCCAGATCCCCATCGCGGTCAAAATCGCCCCAGGCCACGGACCGGGTGCTGTCCGTTTCGGGCGACGACCAGACCGCTGCCCACGAGCCGCCATCGTTGCGGTACACGCGATTGGGCTGCCCGGTGTTGCCCGCTGCGAAGTCCAGGTCTCCGTCGCCGTCGAAATCTCCCCAGGCCGCGGATGCGGTGTTGTCCGATTCTGTGGATGACCACGCCAGGGACAGGCTGCCGCCGCTGTTGCGGTACACGCGGATGGGCTGTCCGTTGTTTGCAACGACGATATCATGATCACCATCTCCATCGAAGTCGCCGTAGGCCACGGATGCAGAATCGTCGCTTTCGGAACTGACCGCCGCGGATTGGAACGGCTGCGCCGTGAGAGTGAAAGAGTCCTCGGGCGTGAATGCCGACATCTTGAAAGAGGTATCAATGGCCGCCACGGACCAGTAATAGGTTCCGAGAGGGAGGTGGATGAGCCTGGATGTGGCCTGTCCCGCGTTGCCGGGATAAGAGGCAAGGGCCGCGGACATGACCTGGCTGCCGCCGGGTGTGGTTCCAATGCGGAGCTGGTGTCCAATGAGCGCGGTTGGGGTGTGGTCGTCCGCGGGCGCGTTCCACATCAGCGTGATCCAGCCCGGTTCGTCGTCGAGCTTGTTCGAGAGGACTGGCGCGGGCGGTGCGCTGTTCGCGGGGTTGAGCGTGTTCTGGTAGATTCGGTTCACCTGGCCCGAGCCAGCGGTTAGAATGTCCAGATCCCCGTCACCGTCGTAATCGCCGAAAGCGGCGTCGAAAGTTTCCGCGGTTTCATCGGATGACCAGTACAGCGAGAACGCGCCTCCTGTGTTCCGGTAAATGCGATCCGGTTTTGCGAAGTAGTTCCCGAAGAGCAGATCCAGATCGCCGTCGCCATCTGCATCGCCCCAGGCCGCGGAATTTGTGTCGTCGGTTTCCGGGGTTGACCACGCCAGAGTAAAGCCCCCGGCGCCGTTGTTTCTATAGACGCGGTTGGCTTTGGTGTGCGTGTTCGCCAGTGCGAAGTCCGGATACCCGTCGCCGTCGTAGTCTCCCCATGCAACGCCCACTGTGGAATCCACCTGCGCGGGCGCCCAGGCAACCGTGAACGCGCCGTTCCCGTCGTTCCGGTAGACGCGGGACACTCCATAATTGCCGAACAGAAGATCCAGATCCCCGTCGCGGTCATAATCGGCCCAGGCCGCGGCTCTGGTGTTGTCGGTTTCCGTGGAACTCCAGACCAGGGAAAAGCTGCCGTTGCCGTCGTTGCGGTAGACCCTGTTGGCCTGCAGGTCATTGCCTGCGGCGATGTCTAAATCCCCGTCGCCGTCATAATCGCCCCAAGTGGCCTGGTAGGTTTTGTCTGCTTCCGGCGAGGACCAGACAAGCGTGAATGCTCCGCCGCCGTCGTTGCGGTACACGCGGTTCTGGGTATTCCAGTTTCCCAGAAGAAGATCCAGGTCTGCGTCGCCGTCATAGTCGCCCCATTCCACGCTCTGTGTGGGCGCGGTGGATGGAGAACTCCAGGCCAGTGTGAAAGCGCCGCCGCCATCGTTGCGGTACACGCGCGTGACCTGTCCGTAGTTGCCTGCTGCAAAGTCCAGATCGCCGTCGCCGTCGTAATCTCCCCAAACCACGGACGAGGTATTGTCGGTCTGTGTTGTGGTCCACACAGATACGAATTCACCCGCAGACAAAGCCGGGCCAGTCGCAAAAATGGTGAGAAGCACAACCGCGAACATGAAAACGGCCGAGCGCTCGAGTAAAGTCTGAATTGGGATGGTTCTGGTTGCGCGTTTCAAGACATGCTCCAGCTTCATGTATTGAATGTATTAATCATTATAAGCGTTGGAGAGTTCCCGCGTTTTCTGAAAAATATAAAATATGTTAAACCAGCAGGACACAACAAAACGCCCCCGGAGCGGATCCGGGGGCGTTTGGCTTGTCTGAATGGAAGATAAAACCGTCCGGCAGGGCCGTGCGGATTACTTGGCGTATTCCACGGCGCGGGTTTCGCGCACAACATGGACCTTGATCTGGCCCGGATAGGACAGGTCGGACTCGATTTTTCTGGCCACTTCACGGGCCAGAATGATGGCCTCGTCGTCGTCCACGCTGTCGGGCTTGACCACGATGCGCAGCTCACGGCCGGCCTGGATGGCGAAGGCCTTATCCACGCCCGGGAAATCCACGGCCAGGTCTTCGAGACGGGTGAGGCGCTTGATGTAGGATTCGAGATCCTCGCGCCGCGCGCCGGGCCGCGAGCCGGACACCGCGTCCGCCACCTGCACCAGAACCGCCTCGATGGTCAGCGGCTCCTGGTCGTTGTGGTGGCTGTTGATGATGTGGCAGATGCCCTTGGATTCGCGGTAGCGTTTGGCCAGGTCGCCGCCGATGAGCGCGTGCGGGCCTTCGACCTCGAAGTCCACGGCCTTGCCGATATCGTGCAGCAGTCCGCCTCGTTTGGCCAGATTCACGGACACATCAAGGTCCGCGGCCATACTGGCGGCCAGGTTGGCCACCTCGATGGAGTGCTGCAGCACATTCTGGCCGTAGGATGTGCGGTACTTGAGGCGGCCCAGGAGCTTGACGATCTCGGGGTGCAGATCGGTCATTTTCATCTCATAAGTGACTTTTTCGCCTTCCTCGATGATGTTGGCTTCGAGTTCGGCGCGTGTTTTCTCGACGATTTCCTCGATGCGCGCCGGGTGGATGCGGCCGTCGGAAACGAGTTTCTCCAGGGACTGGCGCGCAATCTCGCGGCGGATGGGGTCGAACGCGGAAATCACCACGGCCTCGGGCGTGTCGTCCACCACCAGGTCCACGCCGGTGAGATTCTCGAAAGCGCGGATGTTGCGGCCCTCGCGGCCGATAATGCGGCCTTTCATTTCATCACTGGACAGCGAGACCACGGACACCGTGCTTTCGGCCACATGGTCCACGGCGCAGCGCTGAATGGCCAGGCTCACGATCTGCTGGGCGCGGCGCTTGGACTCGGTCTTGGCCCTGTCGCCGTACTCCTTGACCATGGTGGCGTATTCCTTCTTGAGTTCCTTCTCCAGGTTGTTCAGCAGCATCTGCCGGGCTTCTTCCACGGACAGCTCGGATATTTGCTGCAGCTTGGCTTTCTGCTGATCCAGAACCGTGGTGATCTCCTTTTCCCGCTCGGCCACGGCCTTGTCCTTGTCGTTCAGTTCCTGCTCTTTGGACTCGACCTGCGCGGTCTTCTTGTCCAGAGCTTCTTCCTTGGTGTTGAGGCGGTGTTGCAGCTTGTCAAGTTCGCTCTGCTTCTTGCGGGCTTCTTTTTCCGCATTCTGCATGATCTGGTAAGCCTTGTCTTTGGCTTCGAGAGTGATCTCTTTGGCCTTGGACTCGGCTTCGCGGCGCGTTTCCTCGCGCACGCGCTGGGCTTCTTTATCGGTGTCTACTTTCTGGGCCTCGAAGTTGCGTTTGGCCGACGCAATGGCCGCCATGGAGCCGGCGATTGCGAGCACGACAACGATACCTGCGATGATCCACGGTAACATATTATGGGGCACCTCCTTCATGGATGCCGCGCACCCGGTTGCACCACCGGAACTGCGCGCCCGGCCGCGCCCGAATCGGGCCAGCGCGGGATTCCGTTGAAAGAGTGTTCGTTATGGGAGGGAAACTTGTCTGGCTGAATGGCCCGGCAAGGGATCAGGCATCGTCGTCCGCGGCCGCCGCCACATCGGCGCCCGCTTCGGCCAGCCGGGATTTCACATCCTGCAGAATGCGCTCGTACAGGTCGGGATTTTCGCGCAGGTTCTGCTTCACGCGTTCTCTTCCCTGACCGATGCGTTCTTCTCCGTAAGTGAACCAGGAGCCTTTCTGCGTGAGGGCTTTTGTTTTGAGACCCATGTCAATGAGGTCTCCGTATTTGCAGATGCCCGTGCCGAAAACGATCTCGAAATCGGCGTTGCGGAAAGGCGGGGCGAACTTGTTCTTGACCACCTTGGCTTCGGTGCGGGTGCCGGTGATGTCCATGCCAGACTTCACATTCTCCATTTTGCGGATTTGAAGCCGGATGGAGGCGGCGAATTTCAATGCCCGCCCGCCCGGAGTGGTGATGGGGCTTCCGAACATGACCCCGATTTTTTCCCTGATCTGGTTCACGAAAACAACGCAGGCGCGCGTCTTGCTGATGTTTCCGGCGAGCTTGCGCAGGGCCTGGCTCATAAGTCTGGCCTGAAGCCCCACATGCGTGTCACCCATCTCGCCCTCGAGTTCCGCGCGCGGCACCAGCGCCGCCACCGAGTCCACCACCACGACATCCACGGCGCCGCTGCGCACGAGCATGTCGGTGATCTCGAGGGCTTGCTCTCCGGTGTCCGGCTGCGAAATCAGGAGGTTGTCGATGTCCACGCCGAGCCGTTTTGCGTACAGCGGATCCAGAGCATGCTCCGCGTCCACGAACGCGGCGACTCCGCCTGCTTTTTGGGCTTCCGCGGCCACATGCAGCGCCAGCGTGGTTTTTCCCGATGACTCCGCCCCGAATATCTCTACGATTCTGCCTTTGGGCAGGCCCCCGATGCCAAGCGCCGTGTCCAATGCTAGCGACCCGGTCGAAATGGCCTCCACGGGGATGATCTGATCCCCGCCGAGTCTCATTATGCTTCCTTCGCCATATTGCTTGGTTATCTGGTTAATGACTGCATCTAGGGCCTTGTTGTCAGCCACCTGCTATTCACCTCTGACCATATTAAACACACTTCGTCAATCCGTATTATACGATTGCCGATCCATTGAATCAAGTAGCTATATAATAAAGTTCCAATTAGAAAAAATGCGAAAATGGCGGGCCGGCAGGCCCGGCCGCGCACGGTCACTCCACGCGCTTTTCATATTTCGAGGGGCATTTGTACAGAATTTCGGATGCATGGAACATGCCGCTTTTATACTCGCCCTTGATGACTAAATTCTTGGCTTCCTTCATGCGCGCCGGGTCGGGCTTGCCCTGCGCCAGCACGGTCATGAGCGAACCTTCCTTGTCCGTAACATCCACGGTGAATGTGTTCGCGGACTGATTGTACGCCACGGAATCCACGACAGGTTCGCCGTAAATCTGCAATTTTTCGCCTTCGTGCTTTGACGCTTCGGCCAGGGTGGCGTACATGGTGGTGCTGGGCATGAGCGCATAGAGCGCAACCCCGGCGAACACGAATACGATAACCGCGCCTATGATGAATCGGGATTTGTTCACTTGTCCTTCTCCAGTTTGCGGAGCCGTGCGTCCACGGACAGAATGTAGCCGAAGACGCCGATCCAGATCAGCAGAATGATTGCGAACACAATGGTCAACTGGTTCATAAGGAGTCTTCCTCCTCCTTGTTTTTCAATATCAGGGTCTGCACGCGCACGGTCAGGGTCTGGAGCCGCGCGAACAGCAGAATGAAGGCAACGCCGGTAAACATGAGGATGAGGCGCATTTCCGAGTCCATGCCGGATTCCTGGCGCTTGGTGGGGATGATGGGCGACGGGTGCAGGCCTTCGGTGACGCGCGGCGCGATGAACACCAGAAACGGGACTGTGAAAAACGCGAGGATGGCGTACACCGCGGACAGGCGCGCGCGCTTGTCCGGATCCTCGATGGCCGCGCGCAGCGCGAAATATGCCATATAAATCAGCATGAGCACCACGATGGAGGTCTCGCGCGGATCCCAGTTCCAGTAGCTGCCCCAGGTGTTTTTTGCCAGCACCGAGCCTGTGACCGTGGCGAGCACGCAGAACACCAGGCCCAGGCGCGCCGCGGATTCCGCGCGAATGTCGCTGGCGTCTCCGCCGCCTCGCAGCACGCCCGCGCTGTACACGCACGAGGTCAGAAACGCGGCCACTGTAGCCATGGCGCATCCGATGTGAAAATAAATCGCGCGCACAAACTCGCCCAGCCCGGACGCTGGCCCGGACAGAAGGAATGCGGCGCAGATGGCCCCTGTCATGAATACGAATAAAAACGCGTTCAGCACCATGATTCACCCATAATAACACGGCGCGCGGAAAAATCCAGTATGTTGACTGGTTTACCGGATATTTATTCCGCTGCGCTGACTACGGCATGCTCGGGCTGCGGCCCTGGGGCTGCAGCCCGCCCAGGCTGCGCACGGACAGGGTATCCTCGTTGAACATGGAAAACCGCAGCCACCGGTATGCGAACCGAAGTAGCGCCGTGTCATCCGTCTTTATGTTCTGAAGAGTTTCCTCGTCCACTTCGAATTTGCGCAGAAATGAGCTTTTGAGCACGAAATCGCGGAATCTTTCCAGATTGTAGCAAGCCATGAAGAACATCTTCTGGCGCGCCGCGCCCAGGCCCGACTGCAGGGTTTTGCGGTACCGGGTCAGGTCTTTGAAAAAGTCGTTGTTTTCCTCGTAGGCCTGAATGTCCTGGTCTTTAACCCACTCGCGCACGGTGATGGTGCGGTCCTGCTCGAACCCTTTGCAATGGTCCTCTTTAATGAGGAAATAAAACTGGTCGCTGCGGCCGGGCAGATTGCTCACGCTGGTGGCGCTGCCCACGGGATAACTGCGGCAGGCCCAGGGCCGGTCTTCGTAAACCGAGCAGCCCTTGTCCGTGAGGAACGGGCAGGACTTGCGCTCGTCGTCAAGCATTTTGAGGCGCAGCAGGGGCAGGTTGAACTCACCGTCCGCGTGCATGTCCGTGTAAGTGTCAATGAATTTCTCGGAGGACAGGCCCAGGTGCGTGCGCAGTCGCAGCACATCGTAGCCCGTGAGCATGAGGCTCAAATCGTGGCAGCACTCATTGAAACACGGCACATCCGGCCCGCACCTGAATGTGATGGTGTCGTCCAGTGTCAGCCGCGGGCTGTCTTCCATGAAACTGTTGGTTGCATCCTGTCTGCTCATGTTGTTACCCTTCATCAATTTGTGTTCAAAGTATTATAAGGACAGCGTTTTACATAAAAAATGAATTGTATGTTTCGCCGCAGCATTCTGCGCAAATTGAATATTCAATGTTCAATCTGCACGGGATGATTGCGAATGCTTTGCAATCGTGTTTCGCCTGTGAGCGCCTATCAGTAGCTTTTCCTGGCCAGGACTTCGATGACGCCGCCGCGGCTTTTTGCAAACAGAGGTGCAAGCAGGGATTCGTCGGCCGTGCTCACGATTTTGCGGGCCGCATCCCTGGGACCGCGCAGCAGCCGGCGCAGATTCTTTTTGCGCTCCGCGGTCATGGGCACGCCCGCTTTTTGCAGCGCGCCCGCGGACAGCAGCAGGTCGTTCAGTCCGAGCAGGGGCCAGCGCCGGGCCTCCACGCGGAACCCGGCTTTTTCCATCATGGCGTCCAGGGTTTCGGGCGTGAAATAATACAGGTGGTGCTCTGGTTCAACCAATCCCCACTTGTCTCCGAGGATTTTCGATGGAATGCAATGGAAGTTGGGCGTGGCCACGAACAGGAGCGCGCCGGGCTTGAGCGCGCGGCGCGCGTTTTCGAGCGCACGCATGGGGTCGGCGAAGTGCTCGATCACATCGAGCATGGTGATTAAATCCAGGGATTCCGGCTCCACGAAATTCTGTTCCGACGAGAAATCGCCGGTTGCTGCATCGAGGCCCAGGGTCTCGCGGGCGTAGGATGCGGCGTGGTCCGAGATTTCCACGCCGCGCGGTTCCCAACCGCGCTCGCGCGCGGCGAGCAGGAAAAATCCCGCGGCGCAGCCTATGTCGGGCAGCCGGCCGGGCGGGGCGCG
>JAGUYV010000078.1 GCA_020061125.1 bacterium
AGGGCCGCGGTGCAACTCGTCACGGCCACGGTGTGGCGCGCGCCGCAATATGCGGACACCGCGGATTCGAATTCGGTGACCCGCGGGCCGGATGTGATCCAGTCCGAGCGCAGGGTTTGCGCCACGGCCTGAATTTCCTCTTCGCCCAGGCACTGGCGCGCATAGGGCAGAGGCGTGTCGCGCACGGGCGAGCCGCCTTCCAGGGCAGGCTTGTTCAGCTCCATGCCGTGCGCCCCTTTTCCAGGTTGTCCGCGATCCAGGCGCAGGTTTTGGCAAGGCCCTTTTCAAGCGGCGTGCGCGGCTTCCATCCGAGGATCCTGCGCGCTTTGCGCGCATCGCAGCACAGTTTCATGATTTCGCTCTGCGGGTGTATGTGCTTGACATGCTTAATCTTTGACGCCGTTCCCGGAACCGTGGCCAGAGCCATTTCCGCGAGGGCGTTCACGGACACATCGCGGCCGGTTCCGGCGTTGAAGATCTCGCCGCTGGCGCGTCCGGAATCCGCGGCGCGAAGGATGAAGTCCACGCAGTCCTCCACATAGAGCAAATCACGAGTCTGCTTGCCGTCTCCGTAGATGTTCAGCCGCTGGCCGCGCAGCGCGCGGTGCAGGAAGATGGAAACCACGCCCCCCTCGCCCGAGGACTTCTGGTGCGGCCCGTAGGTGTTGAACGGCCGGATCACGGTCACGGGCATGCCGTAGGCATGGGCATAGGAAATGCACATGTTTTCGGCTGCCAGTTTCGCGCCCGCGTAGGGTGAGCGCGGCACGGCTGGATGCGCTTCGCCGATGGAGCCAGAGGACGCGGCCATGTCGTAAACCATGCATGTGCTCATGAACAGCAGGGACGCGCGGCTCGCGCGGCACATCTCCAGCAGCCGGAAAGTGCCCTCCACATCCGAGCGGAAGGTGGCCGCGGGGTCGTCTATGCTGTCCTGCACGATGATCTGCGCGGCCAGGTGCAGGATTCGCGTGGGTTTGAATTTTTCGAAAAGCGGTTCCATAGCCCTGCGGTTTTCGATTTTGCCTTTCTGGAACAGCTCGAAGCGCGGCTCATTGCGGAAGTCCGCGATATTCTCCAGGCGTCCGTTGGACAGATCGTCAATTACAGCCACGCGGGCGGCCGTATCGTTCAGCAGCGCCTTGACCACCCAGCGGCCAATGAACCCCGCGCCGCCGGTCACAAGCACTCTTTGCGTCTTCGCCATGGTTTTATAATCCTTTTAATTTTTCAAGTGCAATGTGCAGCTCACAGTCCGTAAATAGATTTGATCATCTTCTCGATCTCCGGCTTGGTCATGGGCTGCACATCGTGGGAGATGAAGCGGTCCACCGTGGGCTTTTTCTGTTTGGGATATTTGTATTCGCGCGGGAACAGGTCGCGGATCTGGGGCAGAAGCACGAACATGTCGGGCAACTCCACAGCGCGCGTGGATTCCTCTTCAGTCATAAGCTCCTCGTACACCTTTTCTCCGGGTTGCGCGCCGATGATGCGCACTGCGATTTTTCCCTTGCGCCCGCACGCCGCTGGACCGAACATATCAATCATCACATCCAAAAGGTCGCGCACGCAGATCACGGGCATCTTGAGAATGAAGATCTCGCCGCCCTGCGCGAGTTGCGTTGCGCGGAACACGAAATCCATGGACTGCTGCGTGGTGATCACGAAGCGCGTCATTTCCGGGTCCGTGACCGTGACCGGGCCGCCGTTTTCGATCTGCTTTTTGAAGAGCGGGACCACGGAGCCGCGCGACCCCATGATGTTGCCGAACCGCACCGAAGCGAACGCCGTGGCGTGGCCGCCCTTATAATAGTTGGCGGCGGTGAACAGGCGTTCGGCGAACAGCTTGGACACGCCCATGGTGTTGCACGGGTTCGTGGCCTTGTCCGTACTGGTGAGGATCACCTTGCGCACGCCGTTTTCAAGCGCGGCTTCGATGACATTTTTGCTGCCCTCGAGGTTGGTCTTGAGCGCCTCGAAGGGGTTGTACTCGCACGCGATCACATGCTTCATGGCCGCGGTGTGGAACACGAAATCCACGCCGTCCATGGCGTGGATGAGCCGTTCCTTGTCCCGCACATCGCCGATGAAGAAGCGCACATTCCGCACATCCATAAGTTCCTTCTGCATGTCGAACTGCTTGGATTCGTCGCGGGACAGAATGCGCACCACGGCCGGCTCGTATTTCAGAACCTGCTCCACGAGCAGGCGCCCCACGGTGCCGGTGCCGCCGGTAACAAGTATGTTCTTTCCTTTGAAAAGGGTTTTCATGTTCTGGCCTCTTCCTCAAGGAACCGTTCCTTGACTTTCTCAAAGTGGGTGAACATATCGTCCACCACTTTGTTTATGCGGTCGAACATATCGCGGTCCAGTTCGAGGATTTCGCGGTACGCTTTTTTCTTTTCCTGTTTTGTTGCATCGGGATCTTCGAGCGCGTCCGAGTCCTGGTAAAAAATACCCGCCATGCACTGATCGAGGAGCAGGGTGAGAAAATCGAGCTGGCACTTTTTCTCGCGGATTTCCGAGCGGGTTTGCTGCAGGCTCTTGAGGGTCTTGACGAAAACCTGCGGTTTGGACTCTGACTTTTTCACCTGCGAAATGGCCTTGCGCGCCTGCTTGTGGCCCTGGCCGCACAGCGTCTGCAGCTCCTTGAATTCTTCAATCAAGACATCGAGCTGTTTGGTAATTTCATCCGCGGGCAGCGGCTCGAACGCATCGTAAATCCGATCCAGGGTTTCGCGCGGGCTGGGTCCGTCCTTCACGAACTGGTCAATCACATCGGACGCAAACATGGGAGTGGCCGCGCGAATGGCCGCGCCGCCCTCGGTGGCGTCAATCACGCGGTTTCGGGACACGGGCAGGTTGTTGTTCAGATACTGCAGGAAGGCGTGGAAACTGCGGTAGGTGGTCATGGGGTTCCCGAACACATCCGGGATCTGGAGTTTTTCCACGCGGCCCTCGCGCAGGTCGCGGGTGAATTCGCCGCCCTCGAAACTGCCGTCGGCGTACCAGCGTTCGCCAGGAAACCCGAGGTCCACGCCCATGAGCACCAGCGGCGCCGCGCCCAGGTTCAGGGCGATGGAAATGGCGTCGGTGAGCACGGAGCCGCCGCTGGGGATCGCGCCCCGGGGACCGATGATGGGGTCGTACATGCCGCTGATGGGCGACTGGTGGTAATAGCTCACGATGCGGCCCGTATGCGAGCCAGGAATTTCGTGGTACACCTCGATGGACGGGAACATATAGGCGAAAGAGGTGTCCACGCCCGCGAGTTTCTTGTGGTTGGATTCCTGATAGTCTATGGTGACGATCGCGTCAGGCTCGATGCCGTCCTTGAGCAGGATGCGCGTGGCGGTGTCCACGGCCACGATGAGCGCCCTGCCCTTGACGCGCTTGAGCTGGAGCTTGTTGCGGTCCAGGGACGGACCCGGCGCCACCACGAACACGGGCTGCCCGGCGAACGCATCGAGATAATGAATCAGCCCCGGGCTGCGCGCCGCGAAATAGAAATTGCGGATCATGTTGCGGAACATCATCTCGCCCGCGTAGCGCGTGGTATAGAGATTGTAGAGCAGATTGTTCTTGAACCCATCGAGGGCGTCCCTGATGGAACGGATGGCTTCGGGCATGAAATGGTGCAGGTAGTGCATGGCGCAGAAGCGCATGCTCGGTACATTTACCGGTGTCACGCCCTGGCCGAAGGTGAAGGTGAGATCGGACGCGTCGGTGGAGAAGGTGAGCACGATGCGGCCGGTCTCGAACACGGATGAGAGATCCACGCGGTTGAGCGCTTCGCGGAACACGGCCGGAAACGGCTCCACCACGATGATGCGCGTATCATCGGGCGTGTTTTCCACGAGGTATTTAAGATGATATCCGAAGCCGAAGCCGAAGACCACGATGCGGCCGGGCCTGCCCTCCACGGCGTCCGCGAAATTCTTTTCGGATTCCTTGATCGGGTCGAACAGGGAATGGCCGTGCATGGTGCGACCCGTGTTGTCCGTGACCGAGAATGAGGGAAACCCTTTTTTGCCGTCGAAGAAATCGAACGAGAAAAGGCCCGCGGCTGCGGACGGGGCGTTGAGGGCGGCTTCCAGGGCCTTGAACATGTTTGGATACAGGGCGTCGAGCACAGCCCGGTTTTTGAGGAAAATCGTGTTCGAGGCTGAAGCCATAGTCCAGAAAAAAAGCCCTCGGCCGCTGGTGTCGTCGAGAGCTTGGGTTTATCGGAGCCGGCCGGGCCGGATCACGTGTATGTATTAAGGCCGCCGCCCTGCTGGAGCATGAGCTTGCGGTTTTCCTGGTTCACCGTGTGCCAGGCTTCGCGCAATTCCCGCATGATGCGCAGCGCTTCGTCAATTTTGGATGCGTTGTTCTCGATGTTCGCTTCCACCAGCCGCATGTGAAGGTACACATAGAGAGCCTTGAGGTTTTCGGCCACTTCGCCGCCCTGGTCCATGTTGAGGCTCACGGTCAGCTCGGTGATGATCTTCTGGGCCTTGATAAGCTTGTTGTGAACGCTTTCCTTGTTCTTGCCGATGTCGGCCTTGGCCTGCTCGCACATCTTGATGCACTCGTCGTAGAGCATGATGATGAGCATGAGCGGGCTGGCGGTCTCGACCTTGTTGACGAGGTACTGGCGGTAAGGGTTGATGGCCGGATTGCCGTAAGTGGGGTTCTGGGTCATCGCTCTGGTCACTCGCCTCGCAATCTGGCTTTGATCCCGGGAATCACGCCGATGATCTTTTCCAGCGCCGGCTCGATCTCGTATTCGAGATAATCGTTAATCAGCGTGTAATCGCTGTTGTTCATGGCCGACACGAGTTCCTTGAGCATTTCGTTGAGCTTGGGAATGTACGCATTGAGCGTGCCGCTGTCCAGGGTGATGTCGTTCATGTCAACGATTCCCGAAAGCGTGGCCTGCTGCAACGCGTCGAAGAAATAGATCATGGACTCGATGCCGGTTTTTAGTCCCTGCATGCCCTGATCAATTTCATCGGAAATGATGTGGTTGACAATGTCCTGGAGCGAAGCCTTGAACTGCTCGAGCGCGGCCTGGGCCGCGTCCATTCCGGCCACAAGCGCTTCGCCGATGTCCTGGGTCTGAAACGAGACTGAAAGGACATCCTGCACGCTGACCTGGTCCGGGGTGAGATTCATGTCCAGTCCGGCCACGGTTTCATCCACTTTAATTTCGGAGATGATCCGCTTTTCGCCCACCAGAAGCTGCTGGTTGATGGCCAGCAGCGCCTGCTCCAGGGTCTGGTCCTGCTCCACGAGCAGGTCCGGCCTGTCTTTTCCGTCAATTGTGACTTTCATTCAACACTGTTCCGTTCCGCGGTTTACTTGCTGCTGCTGGAAGAACTCTTGGTCAGGTTGCTAAGCTGGTTCAACAGGTAGGAACTCTGGGACTGCAGGGTGGAAAGGTACGATTCCATGGCCGCGAACTGGTTGCGATAGCGTTCCTCGAGGGCCTCGATGCGATCTTCCCAGGTGGCGATGTTGTCGTCAATGCGATCCTGCTGATCGTCAATGCCCAGGATGCGGCGGTAGAAATTCCCGGCCATGGTGTCAACCATGGACACCTTGGTCTGGCTTTCGAGGTAGCTGTCGAGCTGGTCCGCGAACCCTTCGAGCAGGCTGGCCACTTCTTCCTTGTCGTTGTTGAGGGCCTGGCGCAGCTTGGCTTCGTCCACTTCAATGTTGTCGGAGACCAGGGTGCCCACCGTGGATTCGCTGGTGATGCCGATGTCCGCGAGAATCTTGTACACGAGTTGGGTTGCGTCCACATAGCCGGTGGTCTTCATTCGGATCGAGGACTTGGCCGACGCCAGATCCCAGTCGCCCTGCAGGATGCCCTTTTTCAATTCCGCTTCCGTTTCCGGCTCATCCACGGGTTCTTCGCCGATGTAGTTTGCGAGAAGGTCCGTGGTGGTGTTGAACTGCTCCACGAAGGACACGACCTGGCTGACGATTTCTTCGGTGTCCAGGCCCACGGTGAGGGTGGCGTTGCCGAAGTCGTCCTGCAGGGTCATGGTCACGCCGAAGACGGCGTCCTGAATGGTGTTTGTGGAGGAATTGATGAGCACGCCGTTGATGGTGAGCGCGGCGTCCTGCGCGGCCTGCAGTTCGTTCTTGATGGCGTCCAGGCCCGTGAAAATGCCCAGATTGGTGAGCACATCGTTGGCGCCGTCCACGAACGACATGGCGTTGGCGGTTCCGGTGTCGAGCGCCTCGATGACCAGGGTTTTGTTGCCGGTGCTGGGGTCTGTGATAAGCGAAGCCTGGCCCACCTCGGTGAAATCCACGCCGCCGCCGCTCACCGCGCTGTTGATGCGCTGGGAGATCTGCGACATGGTGTCGCCGTTGAACACATCAATGGTGAAGGTTTCGCCCGCGATCGTGATCTGAAAGTTGTCGTCAATTCCCGCGTAGTTGCCGGCCTGGGCGTCGGAACCCACGCGATGCGCCTGGGCGCGGTTGATGATGTTGATGTCGTAGGTTCCGGGTGTGGCCGCGGTGGTGGCCGTGGCCGTGAGCACATCCTCGTCCGATGAGGTGGCTTTGTTCTGCAGCAACAGGCCATCTTTGAATTCCTTGATGGAGTCCCGCAAGGACAGCAGGCTGCTGTTCACCGACTGCAGGGCTTCCCGCTCGTAGTCGAGCATGGTTTTCTTGGTTTCGAGGGCCCTGATCGGTGCAGCTTCCAGATACATCAACTGCGTGATGATGTTCTCCGTGTCCAGACCGGAAAACAGTCCCGAGAAACTGATTCCGCTTGTGCTCATCTGCTTCACTCCCTTGATTTTCCAGACCGCTTCCGACGGCCCTTTTGGATAGTAGTGGTGCGCATCCTTTTCCTCTTTATCGGCGGAAGCGGAGAAATGTTTAGCTTTTCTCTAAAAATAATTTCTTGTTAATTTATTTTAATAAGCGCGCAAAATACGCCTGTCCGCTGAAAAAATTATTTGAGCAATTACTTCAAATGTCAATGCCGTGCGGGCGTTTGCGGGAAAAGCCTGTCTATGGGCCGCGGAAGCGCAAATATCACATTTGCCGCAGTGTGCGCGCTTTTCGGGCCGGTGAACATGTGCGAGGATTGAAAAAAACCGCGTGGATTCCAGCTAAAACCATGCTGGAATGGCGGATAATAGCACATTTTCGACATCTTAGCCATGAAATTGGAGTCTGTGAGAGCATGCATGAATAGGTTGCCGAATTTTCAATATGCCCATGCAAACCACTGTATTGTAATATTTTTGAACGCTTATGGCTATTTTTCGATCGTCTACTGAATATGCTCAATAGCCGGTCGTTTAATCATCACAACGATACGATGTTCCGTGACCCGTCCGGATCATGGCCGGTGAGCAATCCCCGAACCCCGGCATCACCGGTCGTCCATGCGCGTAATGTGATGCTCGAAATCGTGGCTGGAGTGCTCCACACGGTCCCGGTATGCGCCGGTGATGTAAGTGCGCCGGCTCAAATCCAGTTTGCCGATGGAGATTTCCGTGCCGGGCAGCGGCCGCTGGATGTGCAGGGCGTACACTTCGCCCTCGGGGATTTCTTCATCCGCCGTGATAACCGTGAAAACCCCGTCGTCCACGAAAATTCGCGCCTGCCCGGAATCCATGGCCTGCTCCAGAACCTCGCAGGAAATGAAATCCACGGCCGAATCCGGGTCCAGCTCGAGGTCCTGCACCGAGTCGCCTGTGATGGCCTGCACCGCGGCTTCGCTGATCCTGTAGCTTTCGAGCAGTTCGGCTTCCGTGACCGGCACGCGGGCGTCCAGCTCGGGCGCGGCCTCATCCCGCTCGTCCCGGGCCTGGTAGAACGCCACCATCACATCCCGCTCCATGTCCGCGTTCACCACATAGGTGCAGCCGTCGTCGAACGGCACGAGCTTGAGTCCGCGGCGCGCGGCCAGGTCCCGCAGTTCGTCCAGGGTGAGGTGGCTCAAGCGCGTGCGCCGCTCCTGCTCCAACACCCAGTCGAGCGTGCGACGCCCGATGCGGTATCCGCTGCAATCCTTAATCTTGAGTGGCCGGAAATGCTCTTTGATGAAACATGTGTACTGCTCTCCGGTATCCATAGGCATCCCTCCGGATGTTCCCTGGTGTGTCCCGGCTTGCATTTATATTTTACCAGAAAACGGGGCCGCGCGCCTGTTTTTGCAAAAACAACGCCTCGCGCTTGACCGAGCCGCGCTGGTCGCGGATTCGTTGAAAGGCGCATTGCCCTGTGCTAAAATTTGCCTGCCATGCCTGCGAATCTGTCTCCAGAATTCAAAAGAGCGGAAGAAGATTTCCGCAACGCAACCACGCCCCAGGAAAAGATCATCGCCCTCGAACTCATGATGGCGACCATTCCCAAACACAAGGGCACGGAAAAAATGCAGGCGGACATCAAGCGCCGCTTGAGCAAACTGCGCAACACCGAGGAGAAAACCGCGGGCAAGCGCGGAGACGCCCTGCATGTGCGCAAAGAGGGCGCGGCGCAGGTGGTTGTGGCCGGGCCGCCCAACGCGGGCAAATCGGCCCTGATCAGAGCGCTCACGGGCGCGGAGGCCGAGGTGGCTCCATACCCCTTCACCACGGTGCGTCCCTTCCCCTACATGATGCCTTTCGAAGACATCCAGATCCAGCTTGTGGACACCGGGCCGGTAGCCGAGGACCGGCTGGAACCCTACCATGTGAACCTGCTGCGCAACGCCGATCTCGCGCTCCTGGTCCTGGATCTGGCGGCCGCCGCGCCGGTCACGGATTTCGAAGCCGCGCTGCGCGCCATGAGCCGCGCCAAAGTGGAATTCGTGCGCGATTTCAGCGGCGAAGCGCCCGAGTACGGGGTCAAGCCCAAACGCACGCTGGTGGCCGTGAACAAGTGTGACCAGGACGAGGACGACATTCTTCTGGACGAGGTGCGCGCCGCGCTCGGCGAACGGTTCGAGCTTGTCCCGGTGTCGTGCGAGACAGAAATGAACATAGAAGATCTGCGCCGGATGATATTTGAAGGATCACAAATCTTGCGCGTGTATTCCAAAATTCCCGGCCGGCCCGCGGATCTGGACAAGCCTTTCGTTGCGCCTTCGGGCAGCACGGTGCTGGATGTGGCGAGGCTCGTTCACAAGGAATTCGCCGAGAATCTGCGCTACGCGCGCATCTGGGGATCCGAACGCTTCGACGGTCAAAAAGTGCAACGCGACTATGTGGTGCACGACAAAGATGTGATCGAACTCCACATTTGAAACCATGGATGCGGGATTGCTGCTGCGCAACGGTGCGGCCGCGGGTCAGCCGCGCATTTCCGTGCGCGCGATGATTTCGTCCTGAATGGATTTTCCGAGGTCGGTAAAGCAGGCGCTGTAGCCGGACACGCGCACCACCAGGCCGCGGTGCCGGTCCGGGTTTTTCTGCGCGTCGCGCAGGGTTTCGTTGTCCACGGCGTTGCACTGCACATGCATGCCGCCGGCAAGGAAATAGGCGCGCAGCATGGCGATGAATTTTCCGCGCCCTTCTTCAGTGCTGAAAAGTGACGGACTGAACTTCATGTTCAGGCTGCCGCCGTTGGTGACATTCTCGTGATTGATACGGGCCACGGACAGGAACACGCCCGTAGGCCCCGCGGTTTCCGCACCGTTGACCGGCGAGATGCTGTTGGACACCGGCTCGCCAGCGCGGCGTCCGTCAGGAGTTGCGCCCAGGAGCATGCCGTCATGCACATGCATGCCGTATGAGAAGAACCCTGGCCTGAATCGGCAGCCCGGACGCCACGCCTTGCAGCGAGCCACCTCGTCGCAGAACAGCGCGGCCACACGCGCGGCCAATGCGTCGGCCTCGGGGTTGTCGGCCCCGTAGCGCGGCGTGTTGCTCCACAGGAAACGGCGCATCTTTTCCCGGCCCCGGAAATTCGATGCCAGGGCGTCGAGCATTTCGTCCATTGTATAACGATTCTCGTCGTACACGAACCGTTTGAGCGCGCCCAGGGAGTCTGCGACTGTGGCCAGGCCGCGGCCCGATATGGACGCAAAATTGTATGCCGTCCCGCCCGCGGTCATGTCCGTTGCGTTCTCCACGCAGCTCTCGAAGGTGGAACTGATGAACGGATTGGGGAACGCGCGGGCGAAAGCCTCGTCCTTGGCGTTCACGCACCGGGCGATGAAGCGCACGGTGTGGCGCAACTGGCGGTGGAACGCGAACCAGAGGTTGTCGAAATCCCTGAACTCGCGCGGGTCGCCGGTGCGCGGTCCCAGGCGCCGCCCCATGATGAGCAGGCGGCCGTTGTTAAGCGTCATCTCCAGAACCGCGGCCAGGGACACATCGTTGCCGCTGGTGCAGGCGAAGGCGTCGTGCTGGGGCGCAGGCTCCACGCAGCCGATGACCGCATAGTCACGCGCGTGCTCCGCGGCGCACCCGCAGTTTTGTTGCGATTTCACAACCACGGCGTCGTTGAACAGCGCCAGGCCGGAAGTAAAATGATGCGTTTCCGCAACTTTTTGAACGAATTCCGCGGGCGTGTGCGCATGCAGGCGCACGGCCACGGAATTGGGCATGGCGCGAACATTTATGAACGCATCGAGAAAAAGGAACGACAACTCGTTGGTGGCGTCGCCGCCGCCGGGGGTCAGCCCGCCCAGGGTCACGGCCTGCGCGTCCGCGCCCAGTTCCGACGCCGTGTCCTTGGCGTACGACGGCAGCGGGATCAGGTTGCCGCTCAACTTGATGAGCAGTTCCTCGACGAGTTCGCGCGCGGCGTCTCGGGTGACCGCGCCGCGGCGCAGGTCTTCGGCGTAGTATGGAAGCAGATACTGGTCTGGCCGCCCGATGGCGAGGATGCCCCCGATGCCATAGGACAGCACGGCCGCAAGCTGCGTGAACCACAGGGATTGCAGGGCTTCGTGAAACGATTCCGGGGGAAGCCAGGGCACGCGGGACGCATGCTGCGCGATCTGGAGCAACTCGTCGCGCCGCACCGGGTCCGGCTCGTTGCCCGCCATGTCCACGGAAAGCGCCGCGAACCGGCCCGCGAACGCGCGCGCCGCGGCGCAGCATGTTTTCACCGCTTCGAGAAACTGCTTTTTGTCTTCCGGCGGATTGGTTTTCAAAATTTCCGCCGCGCGATCATGGACCGCCTTGAGTCCGAGGGGCAGCACGCGGCTGTGGCCCACGCTCAAATGCCCCTGCACATCGAACACATTGTGCACGAGCCATGGATTGCTGATCTGCAACTCCCTTATTGTCTCCAGGAGGAACCGCTCACGGCCCGAGGTGTGGGCGCGGAAGGTCTTCCACAGATGATCCGGCCCGAAAGCGCGGGATCGCTCGAACAGGGCGCGGGGCGACAGGCGCGGCGGATCCGCGGCCAGGTCCCGCTCCTTCCACAGCCTGTGCTTGATGTCCCGCAGCGTGCGGCCCTCCCACCAGGGCAGGATGCTGTTGAGCAATTCTTTTCTGTCTTCGGGATTGCAGCGGTATGGCTGGCGCTCGCGCGTAAGCAGGTTGTCCAGATCCATTTTCATGATCACATTCATCTCGCCGCGCTCCACGGGCAGCATGGTTCCGATTACCTTGCTGGTGCGGTTGCCCGCGATGCGCTCTTCGGGCAATATGAAAATGGACATGTTCAGCAGAATGTTTTCCAGGGCGCGGGCCGCGCGCGCGGCCGGGTGCAGTCCGCGCGTTTTGCGGTACGATTCCGTGACGAGCCGCGCGCGTTCCACGCAAATTTCATACGGCGCATTCAGGATGCGGTCCCTGTACGCCGCGGCGCGCGTCGTGATCGGCGGATTCTGGTTCAATGTTTTCAACCCTGTTGTTTGTTGGCTTGTGGCATTGTGTCTTGCGCCGGATACCCTGCTAAATGTAGGGCGGCATCGCCGAATGCCGCCGCCGCTTACTTCAGAACCTGCGCATGCGTGTCTTATTCTGATGATACAACGCGGCAAAAAAAATTCCCAGGCAGTTCATCCTTCAATCAAAGGATGACAGATTCCGAACCATTGCCACTGCTCCGCAGATTCGCACAATTTCGCGCGCACCGGATTCATCCTCATATATTCCATCTTTTCATAATACAAATCGTTCTTCCGAAGGAGCCTGTCAAAAAATTCTTTTTGCCACAACGGTATCTCGTAACCGAGATTCATGGCCGCTCTTGAAGTCCAGCGCTTGAAATCCCGCAGAAACCCTGAAATTGATTTGAGGTTCTTTACATTGAAGCACAGGAAATGAAGGTGATCGGGCATAATCACATAAGCGCCGACAGCCCAACCGTGCTTATCCACGGTTTGATGCAGCGATTCTGTTATGGATTTGCAAAGGTCAGGCTCCGTAAGAATCGCTCGGCGATCTTTTGCACACATTGTCACATAATATATCGAATGACGCTGATTGACGAATGGCCTCAACCTGCGCAGATGCTTGCGTTTTTTATGCTCCGGGTTTCCGTCCATAATCGCCGGACTCTCTGCAAAGAGCAATTCGAGGCAAGGCGCGGTTCGGCGACCGCGCCCTACATCTTAAAGCATACTAAGGTATGTTCTTGAATGTACAAATTACTGAAATGAGCCGCCTGAAAAACCACTGAAAAACACCGCCCTGAACACCACAGGAATAGCTTCGTCCAATATGCTCTACCCTACAAAAGACTTGTACAAACTCACTTTGAGATCACCGCCGAAAACCACCGGGGCGAAAACCAGTGTGCGGCATTGCCGATGTGGTTATTTCAACCCCGGCCCCACGGGATCGGTGAAACTGCGGCGGGGCGCGGACGGGCGCAGGTCTTTGGCCTTGATGTTGTCTATGTTGTCAATTTCGCTGTAGAACACGCGGCCGTTGTACGCGCCCTTGATCACGGCCCAGGGCGCGGGATGCGTGTCCGCGGCCCATGCGCCGGCCAGGGTGAAGGAATAGGTGCGATCCATGCCCGCGGGCACGGCGAACCCGATCATGCGCGGGGTCACGCGCGCCAGGGCGAACTCATCCACCAGGCCCGCGCCCCAGGTTTCCAGTGGGGTGATCAGATACAGCTCGCCCTCAATGCTCTGGGCCGTGGGGTTGCGCAGGGTTACGCTCACCGCGCCGTCCTCGAACCGCGCGGACACCAGGTCCAGCTTGTGATCCCCAACTTCGAGGATGTCCTGCAGGATTTGCCCACCATGCTCGGTCTGCGCCTTGATCACGCCGTCGCGGCCCGAACCCAGGAACAGAATGGCAACCTTTTTCGCGAAGGTCTGGCCCGGCTGCAGCACATAGTCGAACTCGGCCGGGACCGCGCGCCAGTCCGGGGGCGTGACAATCCGCACCTTGCCCTCGACTTTGCGGTCAATGTAATCGTTGTTCACGAACACCTCGACTTCATTCACGCTTACGCCGCCCTGTGAGATGTGGATCTTGGTCTGGATGTCGCCGCGCAAGCCGATGGACACGGGCAGATAGCCCATGGGCGCGGCGCCGTTGTTGTGGAGCCAGAACTTGTTGAACACCGGCGAGAACGGCTCGGTGACCGGGCCGAGGGCTGCGGGAAGCTGCAGGGCCGGGGGATTCTGCGGCGCATAGCCGATGGTGCGGATGTCGAACGCGCCCATGTCCAGCTTGAGGGTGCCGGTTTCCACGGGCAGGCGGCCGAAATCGTCCTGTTCGAGCATGTTGGACCACAGGGCTTTGCGGATGCCGGTGAAGGCTTCCACGGACGCCTGCTGCGAAAACCCGGAGGCCTCATAATAGCGCAGCATGATGTTCTCCCTGGGAGTCTGCGGAGTGAAGGCCAGTGAAGCGGTGGGGTTGCCGCGCGGCTTCATGGCGGTGAGCACCAGAGTGTCGCCTCGGGTGGTGAGGAAGCTCATGCCCCCGCGCGGCAGGTCGCCCATGTGGGTTTCGAGTTGCATTGCGATGAGCGGGTTGTTGTATTCGTATCCGGTGCGGTACATGGCCGCGTCGCGCCAGTTGCCCTTGTGCGGGACCAGTGCGTAGGGGAACACGGCGGTGCGCTGCTCGGGGATGAACGGGAACGGCAGGCGGCGGAAGAACGACGCCGTGTGCATGAGCGCCATGGCCATGGTGCCGTCGTTCTCGATGCTGTTGAACACCGTGCCCTTGTTGAGCAGGGCCACGCCGTAGTCTTCGACTCTCTGGTCCGAGCCGGAGGCGTTCACGGCCGCGCCCAGGGTGATGACCGCGTCCGCGTCGAAATCCGCGGCCAGGGCGTCGGCGGCGCGCTGCAGGGCCTCGTCGTCCAGCGCCTTGAGAATCAGCAGCGGAACCGGCGGCCAATCATCAGGAGAAGTGGGGTCCAGCACGAACAGATACGCGAACCCTTTTTCCGTGACATCGGCTTCGAACTGTTGCACGAGCGCTGGGTCGAGTTCCTTGAACACGCTGCGCGTGAAGGCGTTGTTCGTGCCGCTGTTGATGGAGATGCGGAACGAGGTTCCGAAATTGAGGTCGAAATTCATGTCTTCGGGCATGGTGGAATCAGAGCGCGGGAGTGCGGCGAGGCGCTTTTCATCCGCATCGTCGAACCACGGGGTGGAGGGGATGCCCTTTCGAATCAGGGACAGCGTGATTTTGTCCGCGGCCGCGCGCGTGGAGGACTGGTGATCCGTAATGAGGCCCATCATGCCCAGAGCGAAGCTGGCCTGGGTCTGGCCCTCGTCGTCGCGAAACTCGAGCAATCCGCTATGGCTCTGGTCCAACCACTGGTATGCGGCTTCGGCGCCGTGCCCGCTGTAGTTGCGCATCTGCCAGGTCTGGAAGTTGAGCTTGCCCTTGCTCTTGTGGCGCACGAGCGCGCCGTAGCGTTCCTCGAACACGGGCACGGCGTTGGCCACATCCACGGGGAAGGTGACCACGAACATGTCGTCGGTTCCCCGGTAATCCACGATGCGGGTGATGAAATCAATGCGGGGCAGGTCCTTGTAAAGAATGATTTCCTGTTCCTTGCCCGTGTCGCCCACCGCGCCGCGGATGATCAGGCGCTCGGTGATCGCGCCCGCGGTTTTTTCCACGAGCGCGGGCTTTTCGCTGGAGAATTTTTTGTCTCCGGTCGTATACACTTCCCAGGGCGGCTCGTTGCGCACGGGGTTTTCCTTGAGCGCGGCGATGTCGTTGCCCACGCCGTTACCCGGCGCCATGACCTGCTTGCCGTTGATCTTGTCGTACAGGCTGACGATGCCGCCGCCCTTGAGCGGGTCCACCTCGAGTTTGTAGAAGCTGTTCTCGATGAAAACATCCTCGGACTTGCCGGGGACCGTGCCCTCGGGCATCTGATCCGCAGGGACCACGAAGTAGGTCGTGTACCCCATCTCCGGGACTTTTTCCGCGAGGAACAGGATGGTGACGGTGTTGGTGTCGCGGTCCGCGCGCTCGATCTCGAAGGGGATCATGGCGCCCGAAGCGTCGGCGACGAAGAACCCGCCCGGCGCCTGGTCTCCGAATTCCACGACCGCGCGCGCAACATCCTTGCGGCTCCAGTTCAACGGGTTGAACACGGCGATGGGGATAGCCCCGGCCGGGACCCCGGACGGGGGCTGCGTGTCAATGAATCGGCCGATGTGGGCCGCGGATTTGTCCAGCACGCCCGCAGCCAGTTCCAGGGCTTCGCGATAGCCCTGCATCAGATCCAGATAGGATTTGTCGTTAATGGTGCCGGTGATGGCGTCGTGGTGCTGTCCGAACAGAAGCTGGCGCCAGGCCTTGTCCAGGGTAATGTCCGGATATGTCGCGCCGAACAGGGCTGCGACCGTGGCGAGTTTCTCGGCGGAGATGAGCGCGTTCTCTGCAAGGCGGTTACCTGTCTTGAGCGAGATGCGGGACAGGGCGGTGCCCTGGTGGTAGTACGCCATGTCGCGCGCGGTGAGCGGAATGTCGCCCTCGCCCTTAAGGAGCTGCAGGTTCACATTCTTGAAGAACAGTTCCGCGCCCGTTCCGTTGATGTCAATTTTCGGCAACAGCTTTCGCAAGTAATCGCCCTGCCCGGCCAGCCAGGCCGTGGGAGGCTTGAAATCCCCGGCGTCCAGGCGCACATCGTAATCCAGGCCGTAGGAGGCGAATTCCTCGAAGCCCGTATACAGGTTTGAGCGCAGGGAGTCCGGGTCCGCGCTGGACATGCTGTATGGGCTGCGCTTGTGCAGGACCGTGGAGCCGTCCAGGGCCGCGTGGCGGAAGATGGGCGGGAAGCCCACGATGCCCTTGGACCACATCGCGCCCTGGCCCCCGGTTTCGAGCACAATCTGCGACAACTGCGCCGCATGCCCGAAAATGTCCCAGCCCATGTACACCGTGGGGTCCGCGCCCAGCACATTTTTGTGGAACAGCTTGCCGTACACGATGTTGCGCGCGAGGCCCTCGCCGCTGATGAGCTTTTCCACGGGCTGGTTGTACGCGCCGCCGGTTCCGATGCGGCCCTCTTTAATCATCTGCTTGAGCGGCTCGCGCAGCTCGGGGTACATGTCGAAAAACGGTTTCAGATAGGAGATTTCGGAAAGGTACGCGCCGTAGGACGGATCGGCCTGGGCCAGGAGCACATTCTGGCGCGCGCTGCCGATGAGCGCCACGGAATAATCGCGCTGGTCCTCGATCCACACCGGGTCCGCGTGGAAGCCCGTCACATAGTAAATGGCCTGATCGCGCTTTGGCAGAGCCGCGCCCGCGGTGAACTGCGTGGGCACGGTGTGCGACATCCCGGCCGCGGTCACGGTGATGCGGGCGCTGATGGTCTGACCGGGCGCATTCGCGGGCACGGGCAGGGCCAGGCGCAGCGACGCGTGCGTGTTGCCGGGAAGATACAGTTTGGCCGCGTCCTGACCGTTCTGCTTGTCGCTCTGGATTTTAACTTCCACATTTTCAATGGCGTCGGAGCCGCTGTTGGCCACGGTCATGGTGAATTCCATGGCCGGGAAACGCGCGGACCCGTGGTAATAGCCTGTGGGCTGGAGGTTGGTCTGCATGTACACGGGCGTGCCGGGCACTCGCTGCATGGGTCCTGCCTTGAGGCTCATGCACAGGCCCGAGCCGTTCGCCAGAACCGGGGACACGGAACGCACGAACCCGACAACCTCTGGCAGGGGCTGCTGCAGGGTTTCGGCCGCGCGCTCATAACGCAGCCCGCCGAACTTGATGAGCAGCAGGTTCACCCCGCTCTTGAGCTGCACGAGAAGTTTCTCGCGCCCGGTTTCGCCCAGCGCGCCGGGCGCGCTGCGCAGCGCCAGCTCGTGGTTCACCCACACGGTTGCGCCGGTGAGCGTTTCCATGTCCAGAAACAGGGCCGCATCGCGGATGGAATCAATGTAAACCGCGGCGTACATAGTGCTCTCGGGCATGCCCGAATACAATGGTCCGAGGTCAATCAGCCCGGAGTCCGCGGACAACTTCTGCCACAGGGCCTGGCCTTTTTCGCCGCGCGCGTGCGCCATGCCCACCTCGGGCTTGATCGCCGCCTCGCCGCCCTGGTCTTCGAGAAAATCCTTGTCCGGCAACTGCGCGCGGCGGGCCACCACCATGCCCGTGTACCCGCCCGGCAACCCCGCGGAAAATTTCCCGATCACCATCCATTGGGGGATGTATCCCCTGTTGTTGATTTCATCGAGAGTGACCGTGACGCGCTCTCCCGCCACCGCGGCCGCGCACGCGAACACAAGAAATGCAGCTAATGCAAAAACGGTCCGTCTCATTCCGAACCTCCAGAAAATCATTTCCGCAAAGCAAAGGCGGAAATGGTATTTTGAGCAAAACGCTCTTTTATGAGGATTATATACCAACCAATACAGAACAATCAAATACAATTGATTAAAAAATAATACAAATGCGCAAAATCAGCAACTTTGCAGCAATTCATGTTCCCTTGCCCCACTGCCTTAACATTATGAAATTTGGAGTTTGTAATATCTGATTAAATGACAAACATTTTATATGAAAAGCCTCCAGTGTTGCGAATACCCCTAATTTGTTGCCGCACACAGAGCCGCATTTTTCATTTACCCTTGACGCTGCGGCGCGCCGCTCTTATATTGCAATTGGTGAACAATGTTAGTTTGCCCTAACATTCGAGGAGGCCTCATGCCGGAACACGAAAAAAATTTCAAGGAACAGATTTTGAACATCACCCGGCAGACGGGCGCGGTTCTCACCCCCACGCAACTGAAGATACTCGATGTTTTTCACGACACCAGCGTTCATGTGAACGCTTCACAGCTTACGGACATGTGCCGCGAAAAAGGCATTGATACGGATGAGGAAAGTGTCAAGCAGATGCTGGACCTGTTCGTGCGCTACGGGGCGGCCCTGCGGCACGAGTTCCACTTGGACGGCGTGGTGAGCGAAGAGTACGAACACCGCCACCTCACGGATCACCACGATCACTTGGCCTGCGTCAAGTGCGGCGGGGTTCAGGACATTTTTGACGCCCGGCTTGAAGACGCGCAGTCGGACGCGTGCCGCGCCAACGGGTTCTCCCCCCTGTGGCACCGCACGGTGATTTACGGCATTTGCTCCCAGTGCGCGGGCCAGCGCGAGCCGACCCTGCCGTTGAGCTTTGCGTCCCGCGGCGAACGCGTCATCGTCAAGCAGATCCGCGGCGGCGACACCTTCAAGCGCCGCCTCACGGACATGGGCATCATCCCGAACCTGGAGCTTGAGGTTTTGAACAACGACGGCCCCATGCTGGTCGCGGCCCGGGATTCCCGCGTGGCCCTGGGCATGGGCATGGCAGCCAAAATCATGGTTTCGCCCAAAAGAGACTGACCCGAGGCTGGAGGCCCCGCATGGACGGCGTGTCCCTGACCCCCAACATGGAAGACTACCTCGAGGCGATTTTCTACCTCAAGAACCTCGACCCTGTGGTGCGCGTGCGCGACATCGCCCGCCACCTCGAAGTGACCATGCCAAGCGTCAGCGACGCGGTCAAGACGCTCAAGAAACAGGGCCTGGTGCGCCACGAGCCTTACGGCCATGTGGAGCTGACGGACCAGGGCGAAATCCTGGCGCGCAAACTGCTCATGCGCCACCAGCAGCTCACGCATTTTCTGCGCGACATCCTGGGCGTGGACTCCGAGACCGCGGAATCAGACGCGTGCCGCATCGAGCATGTGGTCAGCCACGAGTCCATGGAGCGGCTCCTGGCCCTCATCGGAGCCATCGAAAGCTGCACGGACAAAAACTGCTCCATGAGCGCGCGCAACAAGAAAAACCGGGTGCTGATACCCGAGGTCACGCTGCGGCACAGCGGCACGGCCGGGCTGCACACCCTGGCGCCCGGCGGCACCGCGCAGGTGGCCGGGGTCTCCCCGCATAAAACCTTGCGCCGCCGCCTGCTGGACATGGGCTTCACGCACGGCGCGCATGTGCAGATGTGCGAGGGGCAGAAACACGGCGCCCCGTACGATGTGCGCATCAAGGGCTACACCATTTCGCTGACAAAAAAACAAGCCGAACTCGTGCAAATTCACAACACTTGAGGAATGCATCAACATGACTGGCAAACACAACGCAGCAACCTGCAAAACGCCGCCCGCCCCGGCCACGCTGGACCGCATGGAACCGGGCAGCATGTGCCGCGTGATTCGCGTGGGACTCAAAGGCCCCCTGCGCCGCAGGCTCATGGACATGGGCATCGTCAACGGCGCGCCCGTGGAAATCGTGCGCGTCGCACCCCTGGGCGATCCCATGGAACTCAAAATCAAAGGCTATCTCCTGTCCGTGCGCAAGGAAGACGCCAAACACATCACGGTGGAAATCCATGAAGACCAACCAGGCTGACAACGCCGCGAAGAGCCTCCCGCGCGACCGAAACCGGCCTCTGACCATGGCCATCGCCGGCAACCCCAACGCAGGCAAAACCACTCTTTTCAACACCCTGTCCGGCGCGCGCCAGCATGTGGGAAACTGGCCCGGCGTCACGGTCGAGAAAAAAGAGGGTTCCTTCGATTACCACGGGCGCACCATCCACATCGTGGACCTGCCCGGCACTTACAGCCTCACCGCCTATTCCATGGAGGAAGTGATCGCCCGCGACTACATCCTCACCGAGACCCCGGATGTGGTGGTCAACATCGTGGACGCTTCCAACCTGGAGCGCAACCTGTACCTGACGGTTCAGCTTCTCGAATTGGGCGCGCCGGTAATCATCGCGCTGAACATGGTGGATGTGGCCGAGGGGCGCGGCATCCGCATTGATCACAATCAGCTTGGAACGCTCCTTGGCGTGCCCGTAATTCCCATGGTGGCGCGAACGGGCAAGGGCCGGGACGAACTCATGCGCGCGGTGCTCGACCCGCCGCCGCCCGCGCAGTTGCGCGTGAACTACGGACGCGATCTTGAAAACGCGATCCAGAAGCTGTGCGGCACCATGGACGCCTCGCCCGGAACGCCCCCGCCCGCTGGCGGCGCGCGCCACGCCGCGGTCAAGCTCCTCGAAAACGATTCCGTGTACGAAAAGAAACTCCGGGATTCTTTCGGCCCGGACATCGTGGACCGTAAAAACCGCCTGGCCGCGCGCATCGAGCAGACCCTGGCCGACGACACCGAAACCCTGCTCGTGGACCGCCGCTACGGATACATCAGCGGCCTGATCCGCGAGGTGGTGTCGCGCCCGGCCATGGACAAGCGCACCATGACGGACAACATTGACGCCGTGCTCACCCACCGCGCGCTCGGCCTGCCCTTTTTCATCTTCGCAATGTGGGCCACATTCCAGGCCACCTTCACCCTGGGCGCAAAACCCATGGAGTGGCTCGACATGTTCTTCGGGTGGCTGGGCGGCGTATTCGCGGCCCTGCTCGGCGACACGCTTATCGGCTCCATGGTGGTGGACGGCGTGATCGGCGGCGTGGGCGGGGTGTTGAGCTTCCTGCCCAACATCCTGATCCTGTTTTTCGCCATCGCCATGCTCGAGGACACGGGCTACATGGCCCGGGCCGCGTTCATTATGGACAAGGTCATGCACAAGCTGCACCTGCACGGCAAATCGTTCATTCCCCTGCTGGTGGGGTTCGGGTGCACCGTGCCCGCGATCATGGCCACGCGCACGCTCGAAAACCGCAAGGACCGCATCGTGACCATCCTCGTGGCGCCGCTCATGAGCTGCGGCGCGCGCCTGCCCGTGTATGTGCTCCTGGCCGGCGCGTTTTTCTCCCCGGCCGCGGCTGGCAATGTCATCTTCTCCATTTACCTCATCGGCATCCTGTTCGCCATTTTCCTGGCGCGCATCTTCCGCACCAAGTTGCTCAAGGGCGACACTACGCCGTTCGTCATGGAACTACCGCCCTACCGCATGCCCACGCTCAAGAGCGTGCTCCTGCACATGTGGGAACGCGCCTGGATGTACATCAAGAAAGCGGGCACCACACTGCTGTCCATCGCCCTGCTCATGTGGGCGCTGATCACCTTCCCCCTCACCTTCCCCGGGCAGGACGCCATGGAGCGGGAACTGTCGCGCCGCGCGGCGGCCGTGGAACAGCGCGCCTCGGAACTCGGCGCCGCCCCGGGCGCGGATATCAAGGACGCGCGGTACAACGAACTTGTCGAGGCGGTCGAGGAGCAGGAGCGCGAGATCTCGTCCGCGCAGCTCCGGCACAGCCTGGCGGGCCGAGTGGGCCGGTTCATCGAGCCGGTTCTGCATCCCATCGGCTTCGACTGGAAAACCGGCATTGCGCTCATCTCCGGTTTCGCCGCCAAGGAAGTCATCGTCAGCACCATGGGCATCATATACAGCGTGGGATCGAGCGCCGAAGCCTCCAGTGAACTCACCGGCGCTCTGCGCGCGGACCCCATCTTCACGCCCCTCACAGCTTATGTGCTCATGCTCTTCACCCTGCTCACCATCCCGTGCATGGCCACGGTCGCCGTGATCCACCGGGAAACCGGGTCCTGGAAATGGACCGCATTCTCGCTCGGCTACCATACCGTGCTGGCGTGGGTGGTGTGCTTCGTGGTGTACCAGGGCGGACGCCTCATCGGGCTGTGACGCGCGGGTTCATTCTGTTGACTTTCTTTTCGTCAACAAGGCCGTTATAATTGCATTGCCACCATGAAACTGACCCGGCACATCTTCTTCTACAAAGGCGAAGACATCATCCCCCTATTCGGGTTGACTTCGAGCAACACATATATCATTCGCGGGGAACGGCTGACCATCGTGGATCCGGGTGCGGGCGTGGGTCCGCACCTGCGGCGCGTGGAAGCTGCCATGAAGCATGACAGGCTGCGCTTCGACAACATCATGAAAGTGATTCTCACGCACGCGCACCCGGACCACGCCCAGAGCCTGCGCGCCATCCGGGGCCGCCTCGTGGCGCAGATTTACTGCCACCCGCTCGAAAAGGACATCCTCGAAAACCCCGGTCTGCTGTGGGATCGGGAATACGAGCGCATGGGTCCGTTCGCGCGCGAAGTCATGATGCTGCCCCGGCCCTGGATCCAGTGGCTCGCGCGCGTGATGTTCGGCCCCATGGTCCCGGTGTCCGGCGACATCGTGGCTGTGCGCCACGGCGCGGCGCTGAACCTGGGCGCATCCGCGCGCGTGGTCGAGCTGCCCGGACACAGGCCCGGCGAAATCGGCATCCACATGCCGGACGACAATGCGCTCATCATCGGAGATTTGATCAACTACAAGATGTACGACATTCCGTCCGTGAACATGCCGGAATCGGACCTGCGCCAGGCCATGGCTTCGATCCGGCTCATCCGTGAGCTGGATGTGGAAACACTGGCGCCCGCGCACGACTACCCGCTCACCGGGCGCATGAAGATCCGCGAGTGGCTGGACGATACACTGGCGCGCTGCGGCCGCATGATTGACCAGGCCGCGCAGGCCCTGGCCGCAAAGCCGGGCATCCCCCTGCCCCGCCTGGGCGCAATGCTGGCTGCGGGCAACGCCCACATCAACTTCTTCCAGCGCCGAATGCTCGCGTTCAACGCGCTCAAGGCACTGGAGCCGGAAGACAGGCTTTCAAAAGAAGATCACGAATAGACACGAATAACGGCGAACGCACACGAACGGGGTTCCATACGCCTTGCGCTGGAGTCTCTCCGCGTCTCCGCGTTGTTCTTTTCAGCCTTTGTATGGCGGTGCTCACGCATGAAAAAAGCTCCCCTGCTGTGAGGGGAGCTTTTTGATGCAAAGGTTCGAGTTGCGGGGCGGTGGATCAGAAGCCCACGAAGTACTCGAGCAGGGTGAGGTCGTTCTTGACCTTGGCGGTGCCGGCCGGGGGATCTTCCCGGTTGAACTCGTGTTCGAGCTGCAGCCAGGCGGCCTTGGCGAGATTGTGCTTCCAGGACAGGGCGATCTGCTGCTTGTCCCAGGTAGCGGTCTGTGCGGCCACGGGGGCTGTTTTGTAAGCGATCTGGCCGTACTGCACATACACCGAGTCGTTGTCGTCAACGGTGTAGCCGAGCACGGTCTGTCCGCCCTTGGACTTGTAGCCGCCGATGTCGGCGGTGGTGTACTCCGCCTGCCAGACCCAGGGGCCTTCCTTGTAGCGGAACTCGCCGCCCAGCATGGTGTGGCGGCGCTTGGTGGCGGTGAAGGCGGTGCGGGCCAGCAGGTTCGCGGCGTCCGTGTTGGACAGGCGCGCGGTGTAGCCGCTCAAGCCCAGTTCCAGGTTCTTGGTCACTTTGCCGCTGATGCGCATGGACACGGCCTTGTTGTTGTTGGTGTCCAGGCCGCTGGCCTCTTCGCGGTTGGCCAGCACGCGGGTAGCCTGATTGTTGGTGGTGATGGCGTCGGCGCTGTTGGCGCTGAACAGGGCGATGCCCGCTCCGCGGGAGCCGATGGTGTAGCCGTTGATCACGCTGACATTGAGATCAATGTTGCCGCTGTCGAGCTTGTTCAGGGACTGGATGCCCCACACGCGATCGTGGTGGTAAGAGTCGCTGTACAGGCTGTAGTTGGACAGCAGGCGGTTCGGGCCGGTGGGCACGATGCCGTAGGACATGTTGCGGGTCTTACCGAAAATCATCTTGCTGCCCTTGCCGATGCCCAGCTCATCCACGCTCATGAAGGCGCTTTCCAGGTAGAACCCGTTGGTGGGGTAAAACCACAGGTTGGCCTGGGCATGGATTCTGTCGGACGCATCCCAGCGGGGCTGAAACGCGACTTCCGTGGACTGGAAGGTGTTGGATTCGGCCTGGGACATCTCGAAGCGGCCGCGCAGATAGCCGGAGAACTTGAGGCTGCTGGCCGGGGCGCCCGCAGCGGCGCTGCCTGCTTCGAGCTTGGCGAGCTTGCTCTCGAGGGATGCGATCTGTTTTTTGACTTCGGCGATGTCGTCCTGCGCCAGAGCCGCAACACAAGCGCTGCCCGCGATCATCAGGCTCATTATCATGGTGATAATGGTTTTTTTCACTACTCTGCCTCCTTGGAACCGTGATTTTTTTTGTTTGTCTTCTTTATATAAAGCCCCGGATCCCTGGGAAACCGCGGCTTTGCACTGAAACCAGTACTTCTTCACACTCCCATTTCTTGACTGTAATATCCGCCTAGAATGTCATTCTTTGCTAAAAAAATCACAATATATATTTAGTCAAGTTTGCGCTTGTCCACCACTCTTTTTACTTTGCCCTCGCTGCGCTCCAGGGACTTTGGTTCCACCAGCTTGACTTTCACGGACACTCCGAGCGTACTGGTCAGCTCGGCCTGGATCCGGTTCTTGAGTTCATGCATCTGCCTCATCTCGTCCATGAACAGATTTTCATGCACCTCGACCTGGACTTCGAGCTGGTCCATGGCTCCCTGCCGATCCACCACAATGAGGTAATGGGGTTGCGTGCCCTCGATCCCCAGAAGCACATGCTCGATCTGCTGCGGGTAAACATTGACGCCGCGGATGATGAGCATGTCGTCGCTGCGGCGGCGCACGCGCTCCATGCGCACCAGGGTGCGGCCGCACGCGCACGGCTCATAGTGCAGGCGCGTGAGGTCCCGCGTGCGGTAACGGAGCAGCGGCAGCCCTTCCTTGGTCAGCGTGGTGAGCACGAGTTCGCCCTCCCGCCCCTCGGGCATGGGTTCGCCGGTGTCAGGGTCTATGATTTCAGGCAGGAAATGATCTTCGGCGATGTGATGCCCGCAGCGCTCCAGGCACTCGCCCGCCACGCCCGGCCCCATGATTTCGCTCAACCCGTAATTGTCCGTGGCCTTGATGAACATGCGCTCCTCGATCTGCGCGCGCATGGCTTCAGACCACGGCTCGGAGCCGAACAGGCCCACTTTGAGATTGGTGCTCTTGGGGTCCACGCCCTGCTCTTCCATGGCCTCGGCGATGGTGAGGGCGTAGGACGGGGTGCATACCAGGGCGGAGGTTTTGTAATCCTTGATGATGAGCACCTGGCGACGGGTGTTGCCCACGGAAGTGGGAATCACGGACGCGCCGATGAGTTCCGCGCCCTGGTGCAGGCCGAATGCGCCGGTGAACAGGCCATAGCCGAATGCGATCTGGATGAAATCCTCCCTGGAAACGCCCACAGCAGTCATCATGCGCGCGCACAGTTCGCTCCAGGTGCGCAGGTCGCGGGCCGTGTAGCCCACGACCGTGGGATGGCCCGTGGTGCCGCTCGATGAGTGGATGCGCACGATCTCGCGCAGGGGCACGGCGAACATTTCATAGGGATAGGCTTCGCGCAGGTCGTCCTTGACCGTGAAGGGCAGCTTGCGCAGGTCGTCCAGGCTCGATATGTCCTCGGGAAGCAGGCCCAGGTCGTCGAATTTCTTTTTGTAGAATTTCACATTGCGGCAGCAGCGGTTGACCGTGGCCTGCAGGCGTTCGAGCTGAAGCTGGCGCAGGTCCTCGCGCTTCATGGTTTCGTATTCGGGTTTGAAGATCGCCATTATTCCCAGACCTCCTTGTAGCCCTTGCCGAGGTAGGCGCGTTTGACTTCCTTGTTGGCCATGAGTTCGTCCACCGGGCCTTGCAGCGCCACGCGGCCGGTTTCGAGCACATAGGCGCGCCGGGCCATGGCGAAGGCGAGCCGCACATTCTGTTCCACCAGAAGCAGGGTGAGGCCCTGTTTCTGCAAATCGCCGAGCACGGCGAAAATCTCCTCGATGATCGTGGGCGCCAGGCCCATGGACGGTTCGTCCAACAGCAAGAGCCTGGGCCTGGCCATGAGCGCACGGCCCACAGCCACCATCTGCTGCTCGCCTCCGCTCAAGGTGCCTGCGAGCTGCGCGCGGCGTTCCTTGAGGCGCGGGAAAATTTCGTAGATGCGCTCCAGGTCGGTGTCGAGCTGCGCGCGGTCCGCGGCGTAGCGGTGGTACGCGCCCAGCATGAGGTTGTCCTGCACCGTGAGCGTGGCGAACAGCTTGCGCCCCTCGGGCACGAGCGCAATGCCTCGCCGGATCACACGCGCCGGCGCCATGGCCGTGATGTTTTCGTCAAAGAGCTGAATCGTTCCTTTGCGCGGAGGCAGCAGCCCTGTGATGCTCTTCATGAGCGTGCTCTTGCCCGCTCCGTTGGCGCCGATCAGCGCCACGGCTTCACCCTCGCTCACATGCAGGGACACGCCGTGCAGCACTCGCAGGTTTCCGTAATTCGTTGACAGACTCTGCACTTTCAGCATGGGTGTCCGGGTCCCGTGTTCCGTGTTCCGTGTTCCGTCTTCCGCAAAGGCAAAAGATTAAATGTCAAAATATACCGCGGAGGCGCGCAGATGCGGAGATGTGTTTCTGCTCGGCCATGGGCCGGGTTCGGCGTGAACCCTGTGGCCGTTGTGACTGGCGCTGCCTTCAAGACTCCCTCTCAATTTCCAATAACTGTTCCGCAATTCGCCAATGCGCCCCTTTGTCTCTATTCCGCAACATACTCCGCGCCCAGATAAACGCGGATGACCTCGGGGTCGTTCTGCACCTCGCGGGGCAGGCCTTCGGCGAGCTTGCTGCCGAAATCCAGGACCATGACCTCGTCGGAAATGTTCATGACCAGGGACATGTCGTGCTCAACCAGGAGCACGGTCACGCCCGTGTCGCGGATGCGGCAGATGAGCTGCGCGATTTCCTCGGTCTCACGCGTGTTGAGGCCCGCGGCAGGCTCGTCGAGCAGCAGCAGTTTCGGTTCGGTGGCCAGGGCGCGCGCGATCTCGAGGGTCTTCTGCTGGCCGAAGGCGAGGCTGTGCGCGTCCGTGGCGGCGATGTCCGAGAGGCCCACGAATTCAAGATGCTCGAGGGCCGCGGCGCGGATGCGGCGCTCCTCGGAGATGGCGTGGGGCATTCGCAGCGCGGCGCCCAGGAATCCGGTGCGGGTGCGGCAGTGCCGGCCCACCATGACATTTTGTATCGCGCTCATGCCCCGGAACAGTTTCACATTCTGGAAGGTGCGCGCAATGCCCAGGCGCGTAATTTCGTGCGAGGGCATGGACGCTATGTCCCGGCCCTGGAACATGATGCTACCGGCCGATGGAGGGAATGCGCCCGCAACCATGTTGAATATGGTGGTCTTACCCGCTCCGTTGGGGCCGATGATGGACTTGACATGCCCGGAGCGCACCTGGAAGCTCACGCCGTCCACGGCCTGCAGGCCGCCGAACCGCTTGCCCAGGTCTCGCACATCAAGCAAAGTGTCGCTCATCGTCATCTCCGCGCGCGTTTCATGATGCGTCCGAAACGCGCCGCTTTCCGCGCACGGCGCGCACGCGGCGCGCCAGCGTCCGGAACATGTCCGCCGTGCCCGTGAATATGCCCTGCGGCATGAAAATCATGAACACGATGATAATCAGGCCGTAAATCAGGACATCGAGTTCCTGAAATTTCTGAATGAGTTTGAAAATCTGCGTGTCGCTCAACCCGAGGCTGTTGTGGATAAAATCCGGCAGGTCCGCGGCCTTGACTTTCTGGGTGCGGCGCAGGAACTCTGGCAGCAGAGACAGCAGCACCGTGGCGCAGAGCGTGCCCCACAGGTTGGCCATGCCGCCCACGGCCACCATGGCCACGAAAATTACGGACAGCATCAGCTCCGCGGAATTGGCGCCGATGAACCCGTCGTAGTGGACATAGAGGAACCCGGCGTACGCGGCCATGCCCGCGCTCAACACGAACACCTTGAGCTTGAACGCGCTCGTGTTCACGCCCGCGGCGTTGGCCGCTTCCTCGTTGCCGTGGATGCTCATAAGCGCGCGTCCGGGACGCGACCGGATGATGTTGCCGGCCAGGAGCATGAACACCGCCACATTAATCCACACGAAAAGGAAATAGAAAATGCCCCCGTCCTCGGCGAGGTTGGTTCCGAAAAGAGTCAGCGGCGGCGCGCCCGAGATGCCGCTCGAACCGCCGGTGAACTCGATGCTCGAATGAATCAGCGAATACACGATCACGCCGAATCCGAGAGTGGCCATGGCCAGGTAGTGACCGCGCAGGCGCAAAGTGGGAATGCCGATCAGAAACGCGACCGCGCACGAGAGCGCGACCGCGCACACAAGGCCGCCCCACAGGGGAACCCCGTACCGGATTGTGAGAATGGCCGAGGTGTAGCCCCCGATGGCGTAAAACGCGGCGTGGCCGATGGACACCTGCCCGGCGTAGCCCACCAGCAGGCACATGCCGATGGTCACGATGCAGTACATCCCCGCCCGCGTGAGCAGCATCAGCGTGTACAGTTTTCCAAATACGAAAAGATATCCGAGCAGCACGCTCAACACCGCAAAGGGTTTCCAGTCGAAGCGGTCCATGGATCAGAAATCTTTCAGTCGCGCGACTTCGGCTTTGCCGAGGATGCCGCTGGGTTTGACGAACAGCACGAGCAGAAGCAGGGCCAGGGTGATGGCTTCCTTGTAGGTGGGTGACAGAAATCCGGCGCTGAATGTCTCGAACAGGCCGATGAGAATGCCCGCGAGCACCGCGCCCACGCTGTTGCCCAGGCCGCCGATGATGGCGACCTCGAAGCCTCGAAGCCCGAAGTATGGGCCGCGCCCGTATTCCATGCTCGCGCCGGGCGTGTACACCACGCCGGCCACCGCGCCCAGGGCCGCGCTCAAGGCGAACGACAGCAGCACGATGCGGTCCACATTGATGCCCATCAGCAGCGCGGCCTCGCGGTTTTCCGCGCATGCGCGCATGGCCTTGCCCGTCACGGTTTTTTCAAAGAACCAGTACAGAGCCGCCACCACCAGGGCCACGATCACAAGCACGAGAAGCGTGTCCCATTTGATGATGGCGTCCATGAACCGGATGGGCGGCGCGTCAATGAACGGGTCCAGGCGCTGCGGATACTTGCCCCAGATGAGCATGGCCACGCCGCGCATGAAAATCGAACCGCCGATGGTGATGATGACCATTGTGATCACCGATGGCTTTTTGAGCGGCGCGATGGCGGTTCTGTGAAACAGGGCGCCGATGCCGGCCAAAGCCAGAACCGTGATGGGAAACGCCACGGGCGCGGGAATGCCCCACGCCATGCACAGCGTGATCATGATGAACGAGCCGAACACGGCGAACTCGCCCTGCGCGAAATTGATGATCCCGGTGGCGTTGTAGATGATGTTCAGCCCCAGCGCCACGAGGATGTAGGTGCCGCCGTTGGCCAGGCCGGAAAAAGTGAATTGAATGATTTGAGACAGCAGGCTCATGCCGTGATGCGCTCCCGGGGAAAAACGGAGCGTCCGCGCGCGGGCCATGCACATGCGCCCGTTGCGCGGATGCGGGTGAAACTCGGTGAACAAGCAAAGAGGCCGGCCGCGGCGTGCGCGGCCGGCCCCGGTGTAAACGGTTTACTGCTCGAGCAGCGCGAAGCTGCCGTTCTTCACGGTCAGCAGGGACAGAGAGTCCATGCCCAGGCCGTTGTGGTCCGTGGGGGTGAACTTGAACACGCCGCCGGTTCCAATGAAGGTGGAATTTTCGATGGCGTCACGGATGGCGGCCTTGTCCGTGCCCGCCTCCTTGATGGCGTTCACGACGATCCACAGGGCGTCGTATGCGTGCCCGCCGAATGTGCTGACTTCCTCGGCGAAGCGGCTTTCATAGGCTTCCTTGTAATCCACGAGCACTTTCTTCTGGGGATCGCCGTCCGGCAGATTGTGCGCGACCAGCAGGCGGCCGCCCGCGAAGATGATGCCGTTGGCGGCGTCGCCCGCGGCTTCCACATACTTGATGTTGCCGAATCCGTGGCTCTGGTACAGCGGGATCTTGATGCCCAGTTCCTTCATTTTCTTGGGCACGATGGACTGGGCCGGGAGAATGGTCCAGTTGATCGCGGCCTGAAGGGACGCATCGGCCTTGACTTTGGTGAGCAGGGTTTCGAGATCGCCTTCCGTGGCCGCCGGCTCATAGGCGAGTTCCGCGGCGATCTGCACGCCGTGGTCCGCAGCGTAGGCCTTGATCTGCTTGAGGCCTTCCTGGCCGAACGCTTCGTTGCCGTACAGCACGGCGATCTTGGTGATGCCGGCGTCCTGCATCTGCTGCAGGAGATGGCGGGCGACATAGCTGTCCTTCTGGGGGGTCTTGAACACCCAGGGGTTCAGAGGCTCGACGATGGCTTCGGCCGCGGCCGCGGAGATCAGGACGGTTTTGTTCTGGCCCATGAAATCCTTGATGGCCATGGTGTTGCCGCTGCGGGAAGGCCCGATGATGGCAACGACTTCATCCTCGAAAATCAGTTTCTTGGCCAGTTCCTGGGTCTTGGCTTCGTCGCCCTCGTCGTCGTACACGATGACATCAATGGGAGAGCCGTTGATTCCGCCCGCGGCGTTGATCTGCTCTTCGAGCATTTCCACGGTTTTCTTTTCAGGCTCGCCCAGGAACGAGGCTTTGCCCGTGACCGAGAAGATGGCGCCGATCTTGATGGCTTCGCCCTTGGCTTCTCCGCCGACTTTTTCCTTGATGTTCTTTGCGGCTTCGGTGCCTTTTTCGCGCGCCTGTTTTGCAGCCTTGCAGCCGACCATGGAGCCGGCGAAGGCGGCCAGGGCCAGGAGCAGGCCCAGGGTGATGATGCGTTTTTTCAACATGTCCACACAACCTCCTGAATTGTTGGGGCGGGCGTGCAGGACGCCGCCCTTTACTAATAGTGATATATGGGCATCCCCGCGTCAGACCGTGTAAACTTCTTCCGGCGTGAGGACCTTGATGCCGTTCTTCTCGAATATGTCCAGAGTCTTTTCCTTGTCTTCCACTCGCAGAATGACCACGGCGTTCTGGCCCGACTTGTGAAAGAAGGCATAGAGATACTCCACATTCACGCCGTTGTCGCTCAACACCTGAAGGAGCGAGGCCAGTCCGCCGGGCCGGTCCGGGGCTTCGGCGGCGATCACGCGGGTGGCCGTGGCCGTGACGCCCGCGGCCTTGAGCGCCTCGAGCGCCTTGTCCGTGTCCGAGGCGATGAAGCGCAGCACGCCGAAATCCGAGGTGTCGGCCACGCTCAATGCGCGGATGTTCACTCCGGCTTCGCCGATGATCCGGGTGATTTCCGCAAGCCGCCCGGATTTGTTTTCCAGAAATACGGATATCTGTCTGACCATGCCGTGTGTCCCTCCCGGTTTGCTGCGGAGTTGATGATTTATTATACATCAACGCCGGTTTGTCAATTATATGTTGCGCTTGTCCACGATGCGCACGGCCTTGCCTTCGCTGCGCTGGATGGTCTTGGGCTCCACGAGCTTGATTCTGGTGCCGATGAGAAGCACGCTTTCGAGTTCCTGCCTGATGCGGGCCTCGAGTTTTTCCAGCTCGCGGATTTCGTCGCTGAAAAGCTGCTCGGACACTTCGAGCCAGATCTCGAGGGTGTCCATGGATTTCTGCCGGTCCACCACGATCTGATAATGCGGCTCCACGCCCTGGATGCCCATGATCACGCTCTCGATCTGGGACGGGTACACATTGACGCCGCGCACGATGAGCATGTCGTCGCTGCGGCCGGTGACGCGCTCCATGCGCACATGGGTGCGGCCGCAGGGGCACGGCTCGGGGTGCAGGGCCGTGATGTCCCGCGTGCGGTAGCGCAGAATCGGAAACGCCTTGCGCGACACATTGGTGAACACGAGTTCGCCCTTTTCGCCCGGGGGCAGCGGCTCCAGGGTCTCGGGATCTATGACCTCGGGAATGAAGTGATCGTCGAACACATGCAGGTGATTCTTTTCGAGGCATTCGCTGGCCACGCCCGGGCCGATGAGTTCGGTCAGCCCGTAGATGTCAATGGCCGTGATGCCGGTTTTGCTCTCGATCTGCTCGCGCATTTTTTCGGACCACATTTCAGCGCCGAACACGCCCACGCGCAGGTCGAGCTGGCGGATGTCCACGCCCGCTTCCTCGGCGGCCTCGAACAGGTGCAGCGCGTAGCTGGGCGTGGAGCACAGAACCGTGGAGCCGAAGTCCTGCATGACCAGAATCTGGCGCTTGGTGTTGCCGCCGCTGATGGGGATGACCGTGGCGCCGATGCGCTCGGCGCCATAGTGCGCGCCCAGTCCGCCGGTGAACAGGCCGTACCCGTAGGCGTTCTGGATCACATCCTTGCGGGTCACGCCCGCGCAGGTGAAGGTGCGGGCCATGAGTTCGGCCCACAGGCGGATGTCTTCCTTGGTGTACGCGCCCACTTTGGGCTTGCCCGTGGTGCCGCTGGACGAGTGGATGCGCACGATGTCCTTCATGGGCGACGCGAACATGCCGAACGGGTAGTTCGCAGCCAGGTCGTCTTTGGTGGTGAATGGCAGTTTGCTGATGTCGGACAGCTTGTGGATGTCGCGCGGCTTCACGCCCGCTTCGTCCATGGCTTTTTTGTAAAACGGCACTTTGTCGTAGATGCGGCGCACCATGCGCTTGAGCTTTTCGAGCTGCAGTTCGGCCTTGCGCTTCTCGGGCATGGTTTCGTAGCGCTTGTTCCAGATGATGTGGCTCATTGCGTGAGACCTCCGATGCGGCGCGCGCCCCGCCGGGGACCGCGCCCGTGAATTCTTGCGGCGCGCCGCGCTTACCGGCCCGCGAGCGCCAGCCCGGCGTCCAGCGCCTTGAGGTTTATGTCCAGAAGGCTTTCCTTCACCAGTTCCTTATACACTTTCACCCAGATGTTTTTCTTGATGGGCAGATACGCGGCGAGCACGCCCACAAGCACGGAATTGAACACGCGCTCGGTGCCGATCTCCCTGGCCACTTTGTTGGCGTCCACCACGAGAATGTTCTTTGTTTTCTGCTTCACGCGGTCCAGCGTGTCGTCTGGATATTTCATGCCGCCGGACGCCACCGAGGGCGGATCCACGCGCAGGTCGTTGATGAGCGCCGTGGTTTGCGGTCCCGCGTAGTTCAGATAGCGAAGGATCTCCATGTACTCGAAGGACAGAATGTAATGCGCCGAGGTTTCGGGCACCAGGGGGGAATAGATTTTTTCGCCCGCGCGCACATGCGCGGACACGGCCCCGCCGCGCTGCGCCATGCCGTGCACTTCGCTCTGCTTCACATCGTAGCCCGCGGCCACGAACGCCTGGGAAATGACTTTGCCGGCCAGGATGTTGCCCTGCCCGCCGACTCCCACGATCAGAATGTTGCAGTCTTCTTTGGCCATGTGTCGTCCATTCCGTTTCAGATAAGTATTGTCACTTTTTTGCGACTGCCTTTTTAGGCCGCGCCGCGGGCTGTTCGCCCTCGCGCACGATGGCGCCGAACCCGCACACCTGCGCGCACACGCCGCAGCCGTTGCACAGGAAATTATTCACGAACGCCTTGCCTCCGCGCCGGGTCAGCGCCGGGCAGTTGATGCGCAGGCACGACCCGCACTCCGTGCAGAGGTCCTCGTGCACCACGAACGGCGTCTTCTTTTTCTGCCGGGTCATGAGCGGACACGGCGCGCTGGAGATGATCACCGACGGCTCCTCGATTTCGAGTTCCCGTTTCAGCACCGCCCGCGTTTCCTTGATTTTGAATGGGTCCACCACGAACACGCGCTCGATGCCGAGCGCCTTGACCACGGCCGCGATGTCCACGGCTTTGGTCGGCTCGCCCTTGATGGTGAAGCCCGTGGCCGGGTGCTGCTGGCCGCCGGTCATGGCCGTGGTGCGGTTGTCCAGCACGGCAACGGTGTTCACGCCCTTGTTGTACGCCATGTTCAGCACGCCGGTGAGGCCCGAGTGCAGGAAGGTGGAGTCGCCGAGCACGCCGATGGACTTCTGTTTCTTGTCGGCGCCTACGCGGCTGTAGCCGTGGGACACGCCGATGCTGGCGCCCATACAGACGCAGGCGTCGTGCATGCTCAACGGGGGCAGCACGCCCAGGGTGTAGCACCCGATGTCGCCGAACACAATGGGCTTGAGGGGCTTGGCCGCGGTATAGAACCCGCGGTGCGGGCAGCCCGCGCACAGGTTGGGAGGGCGCTGCGGCAGTTTGGAGGTGTCTTCAACGGGGTGGCGCTTGCGCTTCTTGCCGAAACCCTCGCGCACCACATCTGGGTTCAGCTCGTCCATCACGGGCAGCGCGGCCTTGCCCGTAACAGCCACGCCCAAGGCTTTGATCTGGTCTTCCATGAACGGCTCAAGCTCTTCCACCACGAAAACCTTGTCAACGCCGCGCGCGAACTTTTTGATCAATTTTTCCGGCAGGGGATGCGTCATGCCGAGCTTGAGGAATGATGCGTCCGGAAACACCTCGCGCGCATACTGGAACGCGACCCCGGCGCTGATCACGCCAAGGTTGCGGCTTCCCTTGATGATCGTGTTCATGGGAGTGGTCTCGCTGTATTGCGCGAGGCGCCCCATGCGCTCGACCACGAACCGGTGGCGCATGCGTGCGAAGGCCGGCACCATGACATACTTCTGCGGGTTGCGCACGAACTCCTTCTGCTTCACGGCCTTGCGGCGGCCCATGGAAACCAGGGTGCGCGAGTGGCTCACGCGGGTGGTCACGCGCACCATCACCGGCGTGTCGAACGCTTCGCTGATCTCGTACGCGAGCTTGATTAAATCCAGGGCTTCCTGGCTGTCGGAAGGTTCGAGCATGGGAACCTTTGCCAGGCGCGCGTAGTAGCGGTTGTCCTGCTCGTTCTGCGAGCTGTGCATGGACGGGTCGTCCGCACACAGCAGAACCAGGCCGCCGTTCACGCCCACATAGCTCAAGGTGCAGAACGGATCCGCGGCCACATTCAGCCCCACATGCTTCATGCACGCCAGGGCGCGCACGCCTCCGAGGGACGCGCCAATGGCCGACTCCAGCGCCACCTTCTCATTGGGCGCCCACTCGGCCTTGACCTCGTCATACTGCGCTATGGTTTCCGTGATCTCGGTGCTGGGCGTTCCAGGATACGCGGCGGCGAAACCCACGCCCGCCTCCCAGGCGCCCCGCGCCACGGCTTCATTTCCTGTCAGCAACACTTTTTTCATGAATCGGAACAGTCCTTTGTTTTTTGTAACGCCCGCGTGCGGGCGCCCCGCGGCAATTTAAAAATACTATATCAATAAGAAAGACGCCGCCAGCATGTTAAAAACTAATTTATTGGCCCCAAACCCGAGATTCAATAATTTTTTCAAAGATGAGCGATGAAAATGGCCGCGCCGGGGCGGGGTATCACATAAAACAGAACATGGAAAACGATGACCGTCCACGCTACGCCGGAATTTCATCCCAAATTCGCCGTTGGAATTTGGGTGGCAATCGCAAGAAGGCATGAGACGCAAGGCAGCAGGCGCATTTTTGCAGTGAATAGCTCTGCGGTTCATGAACAAATGCGCCGGTAACGCAGCGAATCGTGCCTTGTTGCGATTGCAGGATTCGTCAAATCTTTCGCTTCTATTGACGAATCCGGGTTCATGCGGGAATGGCGCAAAGGATTACAGTCATGTTGGGCGGCATGATGCGCGGAACCGGAACAACGGATTGCATGCCATGATGACTTCATCGTTCCGGCAATCCTGGAATGCATTTAAAAAAATACCGTGAAGCGCCACAATGGGTAGTCCCGGCGCATCACGGATTGTTTTTTTCCCGATAGGCTAGCTGAAATTAGCGATCAATTAATTCCAACTAAAGAACGGCCATGTTCAGACACGGCGCAATCCCTCGGAAGGCAAATGTCCGAACAGATTCACATTGCGGGCGACGGCGGCCTGATCAGACCTTTTTGCCGGAGCCTTTTTTGCGGCCGCGCTTGCGCGGCTCGGGGCGCGTCTTCTTGATTTTGACATCTTCGCCCACGGCCTTTTTGGCCATGGTCTTCAGATCGATGTCATAAAGCTCGGAGAACACGTAAGCCGCTTTGAGCGAAAGTTTGCGCTCATTGCGCTCGATCCTGGAGATCGTGGTCTTGTCGAGCGAGTCGCCGCTCATTTCCACGATGTCCCGGATGGTGAGCCCCTGTTTGAGCCTCTGGTTTCTGATGTACTTTCCGAAATCCATGGTATCACCCTTCTTTCTGTAATAGTGCCCTATGTTAACCGTGCGCCCGCGCAGACCCCGGGCCGAGGCGCGGACGATTCCGGTTTAACCCGATGCGAATCTAACTGTCAGAGTTTCGGATTGTCTCCTATGCGCCCGAGGCGATTCGAACGCCTGGCCTTGAGTTCCGGAGACTCACGCTCTATCCAACTGAGCTACGGGCGCGATTTTGATATATGCTTCCGCTGCTTGCGCAGGCGTTCGCGTGTTGCCCGGCTTCTGCCGGGGGTCAAGCCTGTATGTTCACAATGCGGCCCACGCCGAACACGCTGATATCCGGCACCTTCAGCGGCTTCTGCGCAATAGCCTGCTGCTCGGCGCTGGCCTGCAATGTCGCCATCATCACACTGGCCTGGGCGCCGGGCGTTCCGTTCGTGAATACCCCTGGGCTGTATGGCCCAACTTCCGTGGTTGACATGCCTGACTCCTCCGGGAATCAATTGTCTACAGCCTTGTTAGTAGTAGTGCCAGCTTGATTTTATAAAGTATTGCAAAACCTTGTCAAGCTGGATGCCAAAACTTTACCGCCTACGGGTATCATACATGAAACCGGAGCCGGATGGAACAAAAAAGATTTGCGCCAAGCCTTTAGAGCAACAATTTCCGCCCTGTCGCGTTTCGGCTATTTCGCGGCCGGCGCCTTTTTGGCCGCCTTCTTTTTGGCGGGCGCCTTCTTGGCCGGAGCTTTTTTGGCCGCGGGCGCGGCTTTCTTTTTGGCCGTGGCCTTGGCTGCGGCCTTTTTGCGTCCCGGCCCCTTTTTGGGGCCTGTCTTCCTGGCGGGCGCGGCTTTGTCCGCTCCCGCGATCAGCTTGTATTCGCCGGGCGCGGTCTTCTGAAACTTGCCGCTGTTGTTGAGTGAAACAGTTATGACCGCATAAAAGTTCTTAGCGCGCGTTTTTACATTTTTGTCCTTGAGCAAAATATTCTTGATGTCGGTGACCTTCATGGGGCCGCCGCCGTGTTCTTTGACAATTTCCTCGATCTGATCAATGAGGGGTCTTCGTTTGGCGCCGCCCTTGCTGGTGAGCGAGGCCGTCTTGCGGCTCACCGCGCCGATCTCCTTGTCGAGATCCAGCAACGCCCTGTCGAGGCGCTCCACTTCTTTTTCGAGCTTGGCGATCCGGCGCGCGAACCGGTCCATTCCCGTTGCTTCCTGCAGATCTTTTTTCAAGCGTGACGTCAGGCTGGCCATAGGCTTTTTCACCTTTCATTCATATTATGAACCGGGTTCATTATACCCTTGCGCTTTGAATAACGCAATAATATGGAACAATTTACTATATCGCATACCCGCGCCGGTTAATTGGCGCCTCCGCCGCCCCGCGCAATAACAGCGGCACGGCATTTAATAATCCTGTGCGCCGCAATGCGCGGGCACGCGCCCGGCCCGGCATTACTCGCTGAACATTGAGCGCGGCAGATTGAGCATTATGTAGGATATATTCTTTTCGTTTAATTCGACGGCGATCTTTTTTTGCTCGCCGATGAGCACGGGAATTAGCCAGCGGTAAAGGCTGCCTGTGTTCACATCCGAAGCATTGGGCCTGAACCAGTCCACCCACAGCACGTAACTGCCCTCGGGAATGCCCGAAACGGAGAACACCCCGTTGTCAATATCCGTGAAGCCCGCGCTTATGGTGAAGCCCGCAAGGGCCTGCTCCATGCCAAGACCGCAACTGCCGTAATCGTCCGAGGAGGCGCATGCGATGCTTTTTTTCGCGGCCAGGGGTTTGTTGGCCAATGCGATCACGCCGTCTCTCATGGCTGCGGCTTCCTTGGGAGCATCGGAGGGGATATGATCCAGTGATAAAATCCTGACCGGAATTTTGAGCGCCTTTTCGATTCTGCCGTCGGCGAATTTCACATAGACCTGTCCGGTGATCCTGCCGGGGCCGAAGAGCGCGGCCAGGGAGTCGCTGACGCAAAGATCCATGCATGCCATTCCTTCGGAACGGGGAATCACGCCATCCTGGATGCGTTCCACGCACCCCACATAACAATTCTGTGTCATGAGCGCCCTTTGAATATCCTCTCTGGAAAGAGACTTCTCGGCCGCGGGGGCAGGCTGCGCTTTAGCTTCGGTTGCTTTTGCGTGTGCGGCCGGAGCCATGGCCAGAACCATGCACAGCGCAGCGGCGCCAATGAGTCCAAACTTGTTGAACAAATTTTTCATGTCGTTCTCCAATTCAATATTGCACGGGCAAATTCAAGTTTATTGACAAGAGTATGCGGATGTCAACATATGCGCCGCTCACCGTTCATCGCTCGGAAGCTTGATGCGAGCCAGCGCCCGCGCGCGCACGATCTCGAGTTCGCTGTTGAGCTCCGTGTCAGCAGGGTCCAGCAAAGCGGCCGCATGCAGGTACGGCAATGCGCGGTCCGGTCTGCCGAAACGATCAAACGCAGCGCCGATCTTACGCAGCCATTCAACGCGCTCCGGGTCCGTGTACAGGGCGTCCAACAGCGCGGCCGCATTGCCCGCGTCCGCGGCGTCCAGCATGCACTGCTTCCAGTCGAACGGAATAGCTGGCTGCTGCGCATTATCGGCAGCGCGCGCCTTTTCCTGCATTTCTCGCACGCCGCACAGCGCTTCCCTGGCACGGACATGCAGCGGATCGGTCTCGATGGCCTTTTCGAGCAGAGCCGCGGCGCCGTCCGCATCCTGAAACGCTTCCATGCGCGTGATCGCCGCCACGGTCTGAATTTCGGGATCTCCCGGATGTTGCGAGGCAAGTTCCAAAGCCGCTGCCGCGGCCTGCAAATATTCCTTGCTTTTGCGCAAAGTGTTCACGGCTTCGAGTCCGCCCTGCGCTTCTTTAGTCTCACGGCGAGCGCGAGTCATCAGCGGGGCGATGGCGTCGAGCGCTTCGGCGCGGGTTTCGAGACTCTGCGGGTTGGCTTCCGAGTTCAGTATGTATGCGAGGTTCAACTCCCGGACCGCGCGCACGGGCGCGCCGCTTTGCAGGAGCGCGGTCCCGAGCCGGATGTGAAAGGAAACGCTGCCCGGCGCCAGCAGTACGCAGGCTTCCATGGCCTGCGCGGCAATGTCGAACCGGCCGGCTTCAAACGCCGCGGCCGACTGGATGACCCGCAAATCCGGCCTGCCGGGGCTTATGGCCACGGCGCGCGACGCGGCCACCATCGCCATATCGAGCGTGGCTGTTGCCGCGGCTGCGGGATCCGTGCGCCGGCTGGATAACAGGGCCGCGGCCGACTGCGCATGCGCGTCCGCAAGATCCGGCGCAAGCCCCAGGGCCGCTCCGAAACTGTCAAGAGCCAAGTCGAATTCCTGCCGGTCCATGGCCGCAATCCCGGCCAGGTAATGGCCCAGGGGATCCTCGGGATGCGCGGCCACATAGGCACGGATGCGCGCGGGCATAACCTCGATGCGGCCTTTGAGCGTCATGGATTCATATCCGGCCGCAAGCGCCTGGAACTCCGCGCTCACGGGATAATCCGGCAAATCCGCCGCAAGCGCTGGAGACACAAAAACAATCAACAGCGCCGTGGCCGCCGCCAGCGCGCATGCAATCCGTGTTTTCAACGCCAAGCGTGTTTTCATATTGACCAAATTATAGCGGCGAACGGCAAACCGCAAACGCATTGCGCAACGAACGCTTTTTTTTCCGGCAAGAGCACTCCCAACAATCGCTGTAAAAAAATTTCACCGCGCCGGAACATTTTCCCGAATCGCGCTATTATTATTCGTGATGCCGCGAGCAGGAAACACACGGCTCAAGGGATTTGTCTCATGTCCTGCGGCACATTATAATGAGAGCAATAAATCTAAAATTACAGAGCTTTGAAAAGGGGGTGGAAACCATGTTCACGCACAAATGGATGCTTCGGGCGACGGCCCACTGCAAAGAGGGTTGTTCAAGCTGGTCCCGGGCACGACCCTAAACTGCCTGCAACCCGGAAAAACACAAGAGCGGGGAACCAATGGTTCCCCGCTTTTTGTATGCCCGGATCCGGCGCCCGTTCCCCCATCATCAAACACCGCATATAATGTTACGCATGAAAGTCCTTTTTGCACATCTGGGCCGTGAGCACCTGGGCGTGGAATACATGTCCGCGGTGCTCAAGCAGCAGGGACACGAAACCTCGCTTGCGCTCGATCCCGGTCTGTTCGGCATCAACGACAATGTGTTTCACAACGCGCGGCTCGAACGGCGTTTTGATCAGAGCAAACGCGTGCTGCGCGCTCTCGAAGAACACCGCCCGGACCTTGCCGCGTTCACCGTGTACACGAGCACATTCCCCTGGGCGCTGCGCATGGCTCGCGAGTTCAAGCGCCGAAGCCCGCGCACGCCCATTGTGTTCGGCGGTCTGCACCCCACATTCGAGCCGGAGCGCACGCTGCAATGCCCGGACGCGGATTTCATCATCCGCGGCGAGGGCGAAGGCGCGCTGTGCGACCTGGCTCATGCACTGGAACACGGCACAGACCCCCGAGAAATTCCCAATCTCGGATATCGCGCGCACGACGGCAGCCCGGTCCTCAACCCCCTGCGCCCTTTGATCGGCAACCTCGACGCCCTGCCCTTCCCTGACAAGGGCCTGTTCGAGCGGGATGTGAATTTCCGGAACGATTACATCGTGCTGTGCAGCCGCGGGTGCCCGCATCGCTGCTCCTACTGCTGCGAGAACGCGCTGCACCGCCTGCACGGGCCTGGATGGTACCGGCGCCGGAGCGCGGAATCCGTGCTCCTCGAACTCGAGGAAATGAAAGCCCGCTACCGGTTCCGCGAGGTCATGTTCAACGACCCCATTCTGCTCACGCACCGCGGCTGGCTCGAGGAGTTGCTCGAGGGATACAGACGCCGCATCCGGTTTCCGTTCCGCTGTTTCGGCCAGCCCGCGCTCATGACGGACGCCATGGCCCTGCTGCTCAAGCACAGCGGCTGCCAGTGTGTGGAATTCGGCTTGCAGACCGTGAACGAGGACCTAAAGCGCAAAACCCTGGGCCGCACGGAAACCAACGACCAGGCGCTGAATGCGTTCCGCATCTGCGACCGCCACGGACTGCCCTTCGATATTGACCACATGTTCGGCCTGCCCGGCGAATGCGCCGCGGACCACGCCCGTGCCCTGGACTTCTATAAACCCCTGCGCCGCCTCAACCGTATCAAAACCCATCAACTCGTGTACTTCCCGGGCACAGCCATCACCGAGGAAGCCGCGGAGCGCGGCATCCTTGCGCCGGACGATCTGGAACGCATCCGCAGCGGCGAGGCCGGCGATTTCTTCCATGGCGGAACCAGGATAGATGCGGAAGTTGACAAACAGATTACGCGCGGGTTCGCGACCGCCATGAAACTGCTGCCCCTGGTTCCGCGCGCCGCGGTGCGCGCGCTGTCTGAAAATCCTGACCGTGCCGTTTTCTTCGCCCGCATCCCCGGTCCGATAGTGATCCTGCTCCAGGCGATCATCGCGTTGCTGCACGGCGACTACCGGTTCCCGCTCTACATCAAATACTACGCGCTGCGACTGTGGCGCGCCCGCGGCAACACCGGCGCGCTGCCGGAATAGTGAGCTGATTTATTGAGATTTCATATTCCGTTATTCATGAAAAATTCAATCGGTGTCCGCGCACCCCTGCCCGTCCCGGCCGCAGTACGGGCACCCGCCTGGAGGCGGCGCCTGTTCGGACGCATGGCCTGCGCCTGGTCCCTGCGGCGCGGGTGGCGGCGCTTTGAT